>CAXYKQ010000023.1:0-23461 GCA_964277835.1 uncultured Edaphocola sp.
TTGAGAAACCAACTTTAGGTAATCTGGGTGCTTTAGCCGATATCAAAGCTAAACTGAAAGACGAAGAAGAAGGAAAATAATTCCATCTGATTGTTACTATAAAAAAACTGCCCCCGAAAGGAGGCAGTTTTTTTTATCTCCTGCAGCCTTGATGAATCGCATCAGGCCCGCCATCCAAACAAGCGGTACAGGATAGAGATCTCTATACTGTACTGCCGGGTGCGGGTTTGCGTATGGGTATATAAGTTCTGCCCACTACCAGATGCAAATTCACTGATATAATTAACTTCCGGCATCCGCCCCGTAGGTGCATAAAAGATAAGCCCAAATTTAAAATCACCCACTTTACGGATATGTGTGGCCACACGTGAGCCTAATGAAATATTCATCATATCGGCTTTACTGCTAAAATCGTCCTCTTTCCTGTCGCTGCCGACAATAATGGAATAAGAGCCATCCATATTAGATTCATACTTATAGCGCACACCATTCAGGTTACTGGAACTGTGGGCATACGAAAGGCCCGCAAGTAATTGCCAATCGGTATTATTTTTCTTAAACATACTGTATTGGGCGAAGGCGCCGACATTTATAGTCCCGTAACCGTGAAATACTTGAAAATAGGAATCTGGTGTGAACATTCCGTTACTTTCTGTTTGTTCCACCTGCAATCGCTGGTTGTGCCATTTTACAAAGGGAACCAAAGATAAATTTCTCTTTACGGGAATTTCTACTTCCACACCTGCACCATAAGATAACTGCGCCGTAGCCATGTGGGTGCTACCGGTACCGGTGTATTTGTAGTTATTCAGATTTAAATAGGGCCCGGCCTGTATATAGACGCCTATTTTATCCCGTGCAAAAAGAGGATTAACCAGCAGACCGGCGGCGATAAAACAAATGAATGATTGCTTCATAAAAGTTAAATTGGTTATAATTTAAGTCTATAACGCCGCACAATAAAGCTTTATTATCCCTATCAAGTACAGAAAAAATATTTGAAATAAAGATAAGATCAACAGCTTTTTAAACGTTTTTTACGGATGATTTTATGACTCGTCCCTTGCCCGGGTCTATGCCCTCACCAGGATGATGAGGCCGTATACGGAATGTGCTTTATAAACTGTTTAATAAATGCAGGCGTATGACAGGTAGCAATACGATAAGCCCCTTTCATCACCTCTTTACACAATTAAGCCCTTATCATATTGTATGAACGCAGCATCCGGTCAATGATGAAAGGTGGCATCACTATACGCAATAAAATAAACAAACAATGCCAGGCTTCAATAAAAGGTAAATCTCGTTGATACATTCCGGGTGTACCTTTGCCGGTAAATGGCCGAAGACGGCAGTAGCGTAGAGTAAGGCCATACAGCCCGTTTCCGGCGGGCTGGGGGAGCAGATTGGTTTTTCGAAAGATAAGTGTTCCAGGCTACCCGGGAATCGATTTAAGCATACCTATTTTATAATCAGAATCGTGAGCCGGTAAAGGCAGGCAAGCATGAGCTGTTTTACTTTTCTATCTATTGAAATCCGGTAGTCAACAAATCAATTTCTATTCAGCACCTGAACTATTATTACAATGCTGACGCTGCTTCTATTCCAAAAGGAACAGGAAAAATTTTTTAGTTTGTTAAGGAACGCGGTGCAGCCGCCAATAATTTTTTAGTATAATTTTCCTGCGGATTATTCAACACCTGATCGGTAGTTCCCGCCTCTACGATCAACCCCTTCTGCATCACCATCACTTTATCGCAAAAAGAACTGACCACGTTAAGGTCATGGGTGATGAACAAATAGGTCAAATCCAGCTCGGCCTGCAGCTCATACAGGAGTTCCAGTACCTGGGCCTGTATTTTCACATCTAAGGCCGAAACTGACTCATCACAAATTATAAACTCGGGTTCTACAGAAAGTGCCCGCGCTATACAAATTCTTTGCCTTTGCCCGCCGGAGAACTCGTGCGGGTATTTCTTCAAAGCGCCGTGGGGCAACTGTACCTGGTCTAATAAGCGTTTAAGCCGCTGTTCCATGCCCGCTTTATCCACAACCTTATGCACCTTCAGTGGTTCCGATAACAGATCCCGTATACTTAACCTGGGGTTTAAAGAGGCATAGGGATCCTGGAAGATGATCTGTATTGATTTACGGAGGTCAAACCATTGTCTTTCCGGTAAAGTTGTCAACTCTTTATCTTTAAACCATACCTGGCCTGCAGTAGCCTTTTGCAGGCCAAGTATGCATTTGCTTAAGGTACTTTTTCCACATCCTGATTCACCTACCAGTCCCATACGGTCTCCATGCCCGATGTCAAAACTTACCCCGTCCACAGCTTTAAAAACTTTTTCCTCCTTTCCCAACCAGCCGCTCCGCTCCGTATAATGCACTTTTAAGCCCTCAACTTTCAGCAGGCAGGGATTGGGTAACGGATCAGACTTTGGGGCCTTAAATTCGGGTGTAATGAGGTCCCGGACCACTTTACCCTTTTCGAGTACGATGAAATCATCAGCAATAAGCTTAGCCAGGGCCAGGTCGTGGGTGATAAACAGCAGGGCGGTACCAAATTCCCGCTGTAATTGTTTCATCAGCTGGATGACTTCTGCCTGTACCGTTACATCTAATGCTGTAGTGGGCTCATCAGCGATTAAAACCGCGGGATGATTACACATGGCCATCGCGATTACCACTCTTTGTTTTTGCCCGCCGGAGAGCTGATGGGGATAACGTTGGTAAATAGCAGCAGGATCGGGCAGTTTTACTTTTTCCAGCCATTCTATCGCTTTTTTCTTCGCCTGGGACCTGCTTAGTCCCTGGTGCGCCCTTATACTCTCGGTAAGCTGCGCACCGATACTCATGATCGGGTTCAGCGCACTCATGGGCTCCTGGAACACCATGCTCACTTTTTTGCCGCGTACTTTGGCCCATTCTCCGGCATTTAGCGTGTTCAGGATTAATTCACCTCCAGGCTCATCGAGTATGATGTAGCCGGTCTGCCGCGCATTTTCAGGTAAAAGGCCCATAATGGCCAGGGAAGTCAGGGATTTACCGGAACCCGAAGTACCTATCAGCGCCAGGGTCTTGCCCGCAGCTATCTTGAAAGAAATCCCCTGTAGCGCATGGAAAGGATTGGGGCCTTCGAACTGGATATGTAAATTCTTGACTTTGAGCACGGCTGAATGGATTGGATCACAAAAGTAGCCGCTTTGAACGGAAAAACAAACCTGCCGGCTTTTTCCATTCACAGGCTATTAATAGTTGTTTATATTTTTTTAAAATAAATTAACTTACCATTATTATAGCTGTGGAAATATGGAAAACTATTTTTTTTAGCCTATTGTTTTTCTGAATAAGAGACTTAGCAAGGGGTTATCCACATTGATCTTTCCGTCTGAAAGTATTGTCATCACTATCTTTCGGCTGGTTTATCCCACGATGTGGATTAAAGTTATCACTTGCTGTTTTTTCTATTGTGAATTCTAATAAACCATTACTTGTTCCTTGTACTGCTGTATTAATCTAAGGTCAAATTATTATTAAATTTCATATCGACGGGGATGAACGGATTTACCATCAAGTTTTTAACTTTTACTCACGGTTATTACCTGCCTTATGTGAAGAAATCTTTAAGAAATAAACTTATACAGCAACGATTCACGTGGAAATGTGGATAATTAAATATTATAAATTATTACTATATAATTATTGTATTTTGTTTTTTTATAATTGGATAATGATTTTACCGCGGTATGTTTCCTATAAAAATGAAAAGTCGCAACTAAAGAGTAGCTGCGACTTTATTGTATAATTTTCTTTATTATTTACTTCTTTCCATCACCCATTTGGTAACTGCAGGGGCTAATTCTTTTTGTGATTTACCACCCACAAAAACGCCGATATGGCCGCCTGGGAAGGCATATTCTGTTTTATCATCAGTACCGATCTTATCCATTATTGCTAAAGTGGAATTATTAGGAATAATCGTGTCACCGGTTGCATAAACGTTCAGGTAAGGGACCGTCATATTTTTAAGGTCGATCTTTTTACCATCCAGTTCCATTGTTCCATTGATCAGTTTATTGCCCTGGAACAAGTCTTTAATGTATTTCCTGTACATCTCGCCGGCAATGGCCGGTAAATCCGCTTTCCATTTCTCCATTCTCATAAAGTTAGCCATTTTATCCTTATCGTCCAGGCTGTCCATAATGCCCAGGTATTTGGAGATATTCATGGATGGTTTTAGCATGGAGAATGCGCTGTCGATCATTTCACCGGGAATGGTGCCTACACTGTCTACCATTGCGTCTACATCCAGGTATTTAGCCCATTTGTACAGCATATTATCCCTGCTGCCGAAATCAAAGGGTGCAACATAGGTAGTCAGGGTTTGCAGCTTTTCCGGGTAGCGGGAAGCATAGATCATCGAATAGGTGCCTGCTTGGCAGATGGCCATTTTATGGATCTTGGCGACTTTATGTTTTTTGCGGATAAAATCTACCGCATCATTCATATAGCCGTCGATATAGTCTTCCATAGTCAGGTATTTATCGGCTTGCGTGGGATAGCCCCAATCCATGATGTACACATCCAATCCCAGGTCTACGAATTTCTTCATCAGGCTTTTATCCGGCTGGAGATCTAATACATCGTGGCGATTGAGCATCGCGAAAGAAACCAATACCGGGATATCACATTTAACCGGAACCCCCTCTCTAAGGTAGTGGTAGATCTTTACTTTGTCTTTCTGGAAGACAAGTTCTTTCGGTGTGGTAGCGACTGCTACCTCATTCATTTCCTGGAGTGCCTCATAGCCTTTATACAGCTTTTCTGTAGTACTGGTTATTTCTTCGAATACCTGGCCTGGATTAAAAGTCATAGTTCTTGATGTTTTCTGGTTAAAGTGAATTGTTTGTTTTACTTTTAAATGTAGCAAATATTTTAATTTTTGCCAAATAAATTAATGGTTAGGTAAATCCTGTTGCAGTACTTTTTTACCAGTCGTTTTTTATGACTTTCTTTTCTTCTTTTATTCTTTGGGCAGCGAAGCTTTCAATATTGCTTACATCGATTGTTTGTCCTGGTTGCAAATCATATTGATAAAGTTTATTGCCCTGTGCTTCTATAGTCAGGATCTGGTGGCGGACAATAAGCCGTAACACCTTTTCCCAGGCCAGGAAGCTGGTTTTAGAATAAGGATTGTTGATCCCTTTATCATCAATGGTAACGATCTTATCTTTTATCGAGCTGTATTCGTAATAGAAAGCATACAGAATACCAAAGATACCAATACCGGCGTAAGCCGCAGGTACCTGCCACTGTTTCAGCAGGCAGTAGACCAGTGTTGGTAATAAGAGTAGTATTTCAAAGATCCTTAGCTGTGTACTCATGCTTCGCCTGGTGGTGATCTGTTTATTAAATTTAATGGTGATAAACAGGATCAGCAGTCCCGCCAGTACATAGGTACCGGATACGGCATAGAATATACCTGAATTGATTACAGCTGCCTGGGTTTCCGCTAATGTTTTTAGTATAGTAGCACTTACCGCGCCCATAATGATCAGCAGGAAAGCCGCCATCAGGTGGGAGAAGGTTACGTTTCTTTTATTGATGCCTTTATTATTCAGTTTTAATTGGTAGGAGGCCATGTACGGGAATTAAGATTGAGACATGAAAATGTTACACATTTTGTAGAGTACACGCGCACCTACCAAAGGGTCTATACTATCGTCAAAATGTTCGCCCGAGCTTACTTCATTCAGGTCAAAGCCGATAATCTTTTTGCCGCTTTCTTTTATTTTTTTGAAGAGATAAAATATTTGCTCTACCTCATATCCGCCGGGAACAGGTGTACCGGTATTGGGACATAATTTAGGATCCAGTCCGTCTATGTCAAAACTGATATAAATATGATCCGGTAGGGTGGCGATTACGTCGTCTGTTATTTGTTTCCAGGTAGCCCCTTCGTACAGTCTTTCCTTTACGTCTTTATCAAAGAAGGTTGTTACGCGCTCATCATTTCGGATGATAGCAAGCTCTTCATCACAATAGTCCCGTATGCCCAGCTGTACCAGTTTACTGACCTCCGGTACTTCTTTGAGCACATTATACATAATAGAAGCATGAGAGTAAGTAAAATTCTCATAAGCTTCCCTGAGGTCTGCATGAGCATCTATTTGCAGGATGCCGAAGCTTTTATATTTACTGGCCAGGGCCTGGATATAGCCCAGGGGAGTACTGTGATCGCCGCCGATCAGTACTACTCTTTTACCCTGATCCAGGTACTTAAGGCTGAGTGTTTTCAGCCATTCTTTAAAGAAGAGACCCCCTTCATTAACTTCTTTTAATTTGCAGCATAATTGGTTATTGCAATCGATGTCTGTTCCTTCAGACAAAGCGCCGATGATTAATTCGGAGCAGGAACGCAGGTAAGCGCTTTTGCTTTCAATACTTTTATCTACCGGTAGCATGTAATAGCCTTTTTTCCATTCATCTATTCCATCCGGGTCGTATAGATCGATTTGTAAAGAGGCTTCCATAATTTGTTCCGGTCCTTTTGCAGTGCCCGCACGATAGCTTACAGTTACTTCCCAGGGAGCGGGGATGATAATGAGTGTGGAGTTTTCTTCTGTTGTAGGTAAACCGAAAATATTGTTTTCTTTTAGTCCTACTGAGTTTGGATCAAAGTTCTCGAATCCTGACATTATGATTTACTAGTTGATTGAATTGCAAAGGTAAGACATTATCTATATTTCCTTTGTACGGGCAGGCTATTTAACGATAGCGTTATAGATACTTTCACTTTCCATCAATTTTATCGTAGACTGCGGTTATAACCATGTCCTTTCCACTTAGAAAGTATAGTGTAGTCTTACTACAGGTTTATGTTCGATATTGTTTCACGTGAAACAGTACCCTCCATTGTAGGACTACTAGGTTTAGATCGATCTAAAATTATGTTTGCTATAATAGCAGATCCTTTGTATTTCGGTTTAAGTAAATAAATGTCGTGTTCGCTTGCCCACGTGAAACCTTTTTAATCGATCCACTTCGGCTCTCTACGAATGGTATATTAAAGTTGACTAAAGCACCATTATGTACTAGTTGAACCATTTTCGAATTTAATGTTTTATATCGAAACTCATATTAACGTCTTTATATCGTCTACTATACAATTTGACTCATGCGATATATTGTAAAAGAGTAAACCCAGTAAATTATAATTATGTTTCACGTGAAACTTTTGTTTTCACCTGATATTATGTTATCAAAAGTTAATCGGATAGATAGAAATTTTCGCTCTCTTTATTATAATTTTATGTTTCACGTGAAACAATACTCCTGGCACATAAGCTAGAATACCTGGCTTGGCACTTTTTATTTCAATATTCATACTGCCAGACTAAATATCTATTTTAATGCTTTATATATTTTGTAAGCGACTTTATAGTACTGGTACCGAGCCTGTCTTCTACGCTTGATTATCGTTCTTAATCCTGCCTTCAGTATTTTATCCTCGTTACGGTTGTGCACTTTATGTTTCACGTGGAACGATATAACTAGTTTAATCGTTGCACTTTGTTTGTGAGCCGACATTTAGTATCGCCGATAGTATTATACTGTAATCTAATCCTTGGTTGTCATCTGATATATCGTATCTATGTAGTACTGTTCCACGTGGAACCAGTTATACTCTCGTATGGTCAATTTCGGTTTTCTCTATTACTAAGCTATATGCTTATCAATACAATCACATAGGTCTATTCCGGAGACTTGTTTATCTTTGCTGTTCTTAATTACATGTTGTATTAAGCTTCTAATAAAGATAATAGAATGTTTCCGGAATATGATGTTATAGTAGTAGGCGCCGGTCATGCCGGTTGTGAAGCTGCTGCCGCTGCCGCCAATATGGGCAGCAAAACCTTATTGGTAACAATGAATATGTTGACCATCGCACAAATGTCCTGCAACCCGGCTATGGGTGGTATTGGTAAAGGACAGATCGTGCGCGAGATTGATGCACTAGGGGGTCAGAGTGGTATAATTTCCGATCAATCAATGATACAGTTCCGCATGTTGAACCGTTCAAAGGGACCCGCTATGTGGAGTCCCAGGTGCCAATCTGATCGTATGCAATTTGCCGGCGCCTGGCGCTATGCCCTGGAACAGACTCCAAACCTGGATTTCTGGCAGGATATGGTAAAGGGTTTATTAGTAAAAGATGGTGCCGTATATGGTATCAGGACCGGGATGGGACAGGAAATAACGGGCAAAACAGTAGTCTTAACGAATGGAACTTTTCTCAACGGTATCATACACGTAGGTGAAAAGCAGTTTGGCGGGGGCAGAATGGGAGAAAAAGGAGCCTCGGGTATTACTGAACAATTGGTAGAGCTGGGTTTCGAAGCCAGCAGACTAAAAACGGGTACACCTCCCCGGATAGATGGCAGAAGCCTTAATTATGATAAAATGGAAGTGCAGGAAGGCGATGAAGAAGTGGTAGGGTTTTCTTATAAAGAGGTAAATAATCCTATTAAACAGGACCCAAGCAAACAAAGAAACTGCTGGGTAACTTATACGAGTCCTGAAGTGCATGATATTTTGAAGACGGGGTTTGATAAATCACCTATGTTTCAAGGCAGAATTCAAGGTACAGGGCCAAGATATTGCCCGAGTATCGAAGATAAAATCAACCGTTTTGCAGATAAGGACCGGCACCAGTTATTCGTAGAACCGGAGGGCTGGAACACCGTAGAAATCTATGTCAATGGGTTCTCTTCCTCTTTACCGGAAGAAGTACAATATAATGCGATCACTAAAGTACCCGGATTTGAAAACTGTAAATTCTTCCGGCCGGGATATGCTATAGAATATGACTATTTTCCACCAACGCAATTAAAGCTGACTTTGGAGACCAAACAGATCAGGAATTTGTTCTTTGCAGGGCAAATTAATGGTACTACAGGCTACGAGGAGGCCGCCTGCCAGGGTTTGATTGCAGGTATCAATGCCAGTAGAAATGCCCGGGAATTAGAACCATTTACTTTGAAAAGGGATGAGGCTTATATTGGTGTTCTGATCGACGACCTGATCAGTAAGGGTACCGAAGAACCCTATCGTATGTTTACTTCAAGAGCTGAATTCAGGACTTTACTGCGCCAGGATAATGCTGATATACGCCTGACACAAAAAGGATTTGATATTGGCCTGGCGGACCAGGAGCGCCTGGATGCGGTAAATGAGAAAATGGAACAAACAGAAAAAGTGAAAGCTATTTTATCTGAAATGCCTGTTGAACCTTCAGAAATCAACGATTTCCTTGAAAAAATAGGTCAAACAGCCCTAAAAGAACGCCAAAAAGCGGCAAAATTGGTATTAAGGCCCGACATTTCGATAAAAAATCTGGTTGCGCACCATTCCCTGCTACAGGGTAGTCTTAAAGGCTTCAAAGCGGAGGCTTTAGAGCAAGCTGAGATACTTTTGAAGTACGGCGTATATATGGAAAAGGAAAGAGAGATGGCGAACCGCATGGGGTATATGGAGGAGTTGATCATACCCGATAGTTTTAATTATGAAAAGGTGCAAGCCATTTCCATAGAAGCAAGGCAGAAATTAACCAAGATCCGGCCACAGACACTGGGACAAGCCTCCAGGATTTCAGGAGTTAACCCGAGTGATATCCAGATCCTGATGGTGCACATGGGCAGATAGTCCTTTCTCAATATGTATTTAAAATGGCTTCCTAGCCTGTTCCGGCGTATCACCGGGACAGGCTATTTTTATGGACTGTGTTCAAGACATTTAAAAAGGATGTAAATAGAAATCAGGCAATTTTAATTACTGCTGTCTGGAAAAGTGAGTACGAAATAGCATTTGCTGGTATTTTAGTAGTGTAGGCACACCTGCAATGATTTAATTGATCTGCCTGGCGACGTGGATATGAAAATGAAAAGCTGATGGTAGAGTCAACCGAATGCAAGAGCTACATGCGCTTTTGCAAAATTAGAAGCTTGATATTTCCGAATTTTAGAAGGAAGCCCTTAGAAAGGGTGGTGGTGCTGTTACATTCAACAATTTAATCAAAAAGCAATTGAACCGCAGAAATAGGTAACGGCAAAAATTATATTTGAACCTCTAAAAACCCATATTTTGCCTGAAATTAGGGATAATAGTCTAAAAAAAGCTAATTTTCTCTGTACTTGCTGAGATTTCAATAAAATGACTGGTCCCGTTTCATGGCGCGTTATAGGACAAGCATGTGAATCGAGAATAGGAATAAGAGACGTTTCTTAAATACCCAATAAAACTTAAAAGTGTAAATTGTGATGGTTGGGTGGCGGAAATAAATAATCATACCTGGTAAAAATACCATCCGATTTAAGTCCGCCTACTTAATAATATTTGTGCTATACCTCAGCCAGGTAGATCTTTTAAATCATACATGCAAGCAATGATCATGTTTAAAGTTAACCTGCGCAGTATATCTTCGGTTCAATACAGTATGCTGCCATAAGTGCACTAAGTGGATAGGCGATACATTTTTTATGGTATTGTCGATAATACCGGGACTTAATTTTATAGGCCGGTTAAATTCAATAATCCTGAATGATGATAACAAATTCATCGCAGCTGGATTGTTTTAAAGTAGTATTCCCACCTTGTTTTATACACTACGCATCAGTCCGTTAAAAGCAATTAAAACGTTTGATACACGCGGTATTCGATTGAGATTATAGACAGCCAGAATATACCTGCCAATCAAAAAATACCCGGTTTTATACTAAATAAAAACGTTTATTTTGAAGCGTCAAATTCAAATAACTATATTTCTTATTAATTTGTCAATATATCCGATCATAATAAGCGTATAAAATTTCGTAATAAAATGAGTTATAAACATTACTTCGATATTCCCGGGAGTACAGTTTACCTGAATACCCCTAAGAATGGATTGATACCTCGTGCACACGCCCGTTGGCGCAGGGAATGGGATGAGTCTTTTTTTGATGCTTCCGGCGATTTGCGTGATCAGCAACAGGTAATGATCAATCAGGTAAAGTCAGATTTTGCCGGACTGTTTCATTGCATTCCAGCACTTACTTACCTGGTGCCCAACTTTTCTTTTGGATATAATGTGTTACTTGATGGATTGCCTGAAGGGCTTAAATACGCCCTATTGGAGGATGATTATCCGTCTGTAAATTATGCAGTACAAAGCAGGGGTTTCGATTTTGTGCTGGTAGAAGTACAGCAGGGAAATTTGGAAGAAAATATACTTAAAGTAGTCAAAGAAAGCCAGCCGGATGTATTGTCGCTGAGTATCGTGCAATATATTTCCGGGTTGAAAATAGATCTTGCGTTTATCAAACAGTTGAAAATAGATTATCCTGATCTTATCATCATTGGAGATGCCACACAATATTTGGGAACGGAACCATTTGATTTTCTTAACTCCGGCTTTGATGCGCTGGCTGGAAGCGGTTATAAATGGATGATGGCCGGCTTCGGGAATGGCTATATCATGCTTTCGGAAGCCTTGCATGCTATTTTGTATGCAGCGGCCCGGCATCAGCCCCGGCCAACACAACCTATGTTGGCCGATAAATCGGTCGTAGACCTTTATTTTGAGCCTGGCCACCAGGATACTCTAGCTCATGGAACGCTATTGCAATCCATTAATTTTTATAAAGAGTTGAATATGAGCAATATAAAGTTGTATCTGGATGAACTCAAAAATTATGCTTACCAGGTTTTCGATGAGCGGGGTTGGCTCCTGCCGGAAGTAAAGACCAGGTCGATACAATCATTATTGATCAACCTGCAGGTACCACAGCATGTATTTCCGTGGCTCGTTCAGCATGGAATCAGGTGTTTCCCGCGAGGTAGTGGCATCCGGATAGGCTTACACCTGTATAATGATACAGGTGATGTAGATCAGCTGGTGGCTGCCCTGGATAAAATTTAAGTTGAGTGAGATAGATTTCTACAATTAATCTGATTTACTACGCAAAGCTTCAATAAGGATCAGTTGATTTGTAGCGAAGGCTTTTAATTTACCATGCTGACTTTTAAATGGAGCCGGGAAAGAGTGGGATCTATTAAAATGCCCTATACGGTGTGAGCCTAAGTAAGATTTTATAGAAAGAGGAGTAGCATTCCCTTACAGGTGCTACTCGTTTTTATTTTCGATCCGCATCAAAAGAAGCATTATAATTCCTGTTATAGCGATAAATCCCGCCCAACCTGTTAAATAAATAGCTAAAATTGCTAGCGAATGTTGAACATCCAGTTGTTAACATTGCTAAGTGCTATCGCGTTGGTGTCGTCGTAAGGTTTGTATATGTGATTAATACCATGGGCATAAGCAAGCCTCGCGTATACGCCACTACCCGGGAATTAATAATCCTTCTTTTATAAACTTTTACGGGTCCTTATGTCCTTTTAGAGGCATGCCAATGTAGGTAAATTTGCCCGAACCTGGATAAGCCGGATATGGCCAACAAATAAACCCGAACGATTATCATTTCCTTTTACCATCCGCTATTTAATATTGTTCGGCAACCTTACATATTTAAGTATAAATGCCTCTTTGTAAAATTGTCGTTCGAAAATACCTGCAGCTGGATTGATAGTCATAGATGCCGCATTAAAAATCGGTGTTTTTACCGAGCCTGAGCGTTGCCTATATACCCGGCGTAAACGTCGCAATTCTTTTCACCGGGATGATATCTATACCTGGAATATCCCGCTCAATAGGCATATTTGCCCTGGAAATAATTGTCTCTACCTTCACCATGAATTTAGCGCCTGCAGCTTGTTACCGTGCGTTGATAGTTGAAAGAAGAGGAGGTATGTTAAGGTGGTAAAGAGGCATTTCATTGATTGTGTTTTTTTCAAACGATAGGTATAATAATTGCTAAAGGGGGTAGGGCTTTACACGGAGATTATGTTCCCGTATTACCAGGTGTTTGCAGTTTTCAGTGCTCAGCTATTGGTAACGGGAAACAGGATACGCTGCTAAAACTATATAGAAGCACAGTAATAGCTAAAAAAACAGGCAGGAAACGAATGCTGTTTCCTGCCTGTTTTTAATTAGCTTAAATATTTATTAATGTGCTTCTTCTCCCGGACGTAACGGAACGTTTTGAGGGATGAAATCTTTACCATTACCATCATCACGATAGTCATAAGGCCACCTGTACACTTCAGGAATCGGACCTTCCCAGTTACCATGCCCCGGATGGATAGGAGTGGTCCACTCTAGTGTAGTAGAACCCCAAGGATTAGTGCTGGTCACTTTTCTACCTCTGAACATACTTACGAAGAAGTTGAATACAAACAATAATTGCGCGAAGAAAGTGATCACCACAACGACGGAGATGAATTCATTCATTTTCTGGTAAGGTGCGTAAGTAGCCCATTGGGTGTAATCGTAATAACGACGTGGCATACCGGAAAGTCCTGCATAGTGCATCGGCCAGAAGATCAGGTAAGCACCGATAAACGTTATAAAGAAGTGAATATAACCTAAGGTATTATTCATGAATCTGCCGAACATTTTAGGGAACCAGTGATAAACACCAGCGAACATCCCGAAGAAGGCAGATACACCCATTACTAAGTGGAAGTGAGCTACCACGAAATAGGTATCGTGCAGGTGGATATCTAATGCAGAGTTACCTAACCAGATACCCGTCAAACCACCGGAGATGAAGATCGATACGAAACCGATCGCGAATACCATCGGTACCGTGAAACGGATACTACCTCTCCAGATCGTCGTCAGCCAGTTAAATACTTTAATAGCAGATGGAATGGCAATCAACAGTGTTAGCAATACGAACACTGATCCAAGGAACGGACTCATACCAGATACGAACATGTGGTGCGCCCATACGATCAAGGCCAGGGAAGTGATACCGATCAGGGAGATGATCATTGCGGTATAACCAAAGATAGGTTTACGGCTGTGGGTAGATAAAATTTCGGAAGCCATACCCATACCCGGTAACATTACGATGTATACCTCAGGGTGACCCAGGAACCAGAATAAGTGTTGGTATAAGATAGGGGATCCGCCCATGTGGGATAGTGCTTTACCACCGATAAAGATCTCAGATAAATAGAAGCTGGTACCCATGTGGCGGTCGAACAGTAATAATACCACTGCAGAAACCAATACCGGGAAAGATAATAAACCTAATACGGCAGTGAAGAAGAAAGACCACATCGTTAATGGCATACGGGTCATCTTCATACCATTCGTTCTCATGTTAAGGATCGTCGATACATAGTTCAAACCACCTAATACCTGCGAAACGATGAATAAAGTCATACTCATCAGCCAAAGGTCCATACCCAGGCCCGAGCCTAAAGATGCTTCTTTAAGAGCGCTCAAAGGAGGGTAGGTAGTCCATCCGCCGGCTGCAGGTCCCGTTGAGATGAACAGGGAAATGAACATGATCACACTGGAGATAAAGAAAAACCAGTAGGAAAGCATATTCATAAACGGAGATGCCATATCTCTTGCACCGATCTGCAATGGGATGAGGAAGTTACTGAAGGTACCACTAAGGCCCGCAGTCAATACAAAGAATACCAGGATAGTACCATGCATGGTAACCATCGCATAGTAGAATTCCGGGCTTAATTTTCCGCCTTTAGCCCAATCGCCCAGGAATTGCTCCATGATCGGGAAAGTAGAGTTAGGAAAGCCTAATTGTAAGCGGAAGAATACGGAGAACAATGCACCGATAATCGCCCAGATAATACCCGTAACCAGGTATTGCTTACCAATCATCTTATGGTCCTGGCTAAAGATGTATTTCGTAATAAAATGCTGCTTATGATGCTCGTGGTGACCATCGTGATGTCCGTGTGCATCGTGTGCTTGTACTAAAGTAGCGTCGTGACTCATTTTATATTCAATTTACAACCCTTGTAAACAAGGCGTATAATTTATATTGTTTTTGAATGATTATTTTTACTATTTGACCGCAACAGCTGTCGTGTCCTGTTTTACAGCTGATGAATCTGCAGGTGCAGCATTGGCCGGTGCGTCCGCTTTAGGGGCCTCTGCTACTCCGTTATGCATGCTATAGTATGTTTTTTGCTCTGCCAACCATTTTTCAAACTCAGCTTTTGTTTCTACGATCACGGTACCTTTCATGGAGTAGTGACCTTTACCACACATTTCAGAACAAGGGATCTCGTATACAAATTCAGGATTTTTTGTAATCTCTCTCATTTTGGCAGTAGAGATTCTTGGCGTCATCCATAACGTAGTAGTGATACCCGGTACGGCATCCATTTTCATACGGAAGTGCGGTAATGACAGGTTGTGCAAAACGTCACGCGAGTTGATCACGAACTGTACGTTACGCTCATTAATGATGTGGATTTCGCCATTTTCAATGATAATATCATCATGAGCCGCTTTATCGTTCCAGTCCAGGCCCAATACGTTATTCGCATCATTGATCAGCCGGAAGTTAGTTTTACCGAACACACCATCTTTACCCGGGTAACGGATGATGAAGTTAAATTGCTTTCCAACAACCTGAACTTTCAAAGAATCTTCGGGTGCTTTGGAAGTCATATTATTCCAGTTTTTCAAACCGATAGCTACCAGTATCATCAGTGTTAATGCCGGGATCGTAGTCCAAATTAACTCCAATTTATTGTTATGAGAGTAGAATAAAGGTTTTCTCCCTTCTCTCGCCTGGTATTTGAAAGCGAACCAGAAAAGGAAAAGCTGAGTACCAAAAAAAGCGATACCGGTGATAACGATGGTCCACATTAACATGCTTTCATACTCAAGACCTTGCACAGAGGCAGATTCAGGCAGGTAAAGCGGAGCTAAGTGTTTGTGACACTCGTAGATACCCCACATTCCCACAAAGAAGATGATCAGCAGTACCCAGGCCAGAGCTTTATTCGTCTTTTTGGATACGGTTTCCTCTTCGCCACGAATTAAGTTTACATACTCACTAGCTCGTGCAATCTGGTAAATAACGATAAAGACCAGAATAACTAAGGCGGTTAATATTAATCCCGACATTGTGTATTTTTAATTATTAATATTGAATGATATTGGTGTAAACACCGTAATTTTTCGCTAAACTCTTATTTGTTCTATTAACTTAAGTGTACAACAGCTTCTTTCAATAAGATATGGTTGTGCGGTATTAAGTCTTCTTTTGCCAATGTCCTGGATACGGTCAGGATCATTAATCCCGCAAATCCTGCAAATATACCCATTTCATACCAGCTGATGTGCCAGTTATTACCGGTAGGACCAGGATAAGTTAACAAGTATAAGTTCAACCATTGTCCGAAGATAATAATCAGGGCCATGAAAACGACTGTGAAATAATTACGTTTACTAGGACGGGACATTAAGATCAGGATCGGCCCAACGAAGTTCACCACCAGGTTCAGGTAGAACGGGAAACTGTAAGCACCGTTTTGACGGGTATTGTAATAAACAGTTTCTTCAGGAATATTCGCGTACCAGATTAACATGTATTGTGCGAACCAGGTATAAGTCCAGAAAATAGAGAAAGCGAACATGAATTTACCTAAGTCATGGGTATGCTCTTTGTTCATCAGGATTAGG
Organism: uncultured Edaphocola sp.; assembly: GCA_964277835.1. GTDB lineage: Bacteria > Bacteroidota > Bacteroidia > Chitinophagales > Chitinophagaceae > Edaphocola. The sequence continues at coordinate 16,616 of CAXYKQ010000023.1, forward strand.
TTACCCTGGTTTTTAAGATAGATGGTCCATAAAAGGATCATTGCCATACCGGAAACGAAAGCGCCTGCAAAGACATGCCAGCTGAACAGGGTAGAGTACCAGTGAGCGTCTATACTCATGATCCACAGCCATGGAGTTGTACTCATCATAGTTAAGCCATAAACTACCATGAAAGCACCTGCAATAGTAATGGTTTTCCAGTAAATCTTAGTAGAGTTTTTAGGAGCACTTTGCTGTGCCAGGGACATCGACCGGAACTTGCGGCCAAAGAAGCTCCACAGGCCTACCGCAGCGATAGAAAAACCTACGAACATGCCTTTGTTCAGGAAAGTAGATTTACCTGCAATAACCTCATCAACAATCTTACCACTGTGATCTTTACCACCAGCGGTCCAATGATAAATAGGATTATGATCGCCCAGGCCGAAAACGATACTGAACAGGATAATTAATACGATCAACCCAAATACCCATACATTGGCGCCGATTGCTTCGGGAACTCTTTTATAAGCCACGATCCAGCCACCTTGCGCTAATGCTGCAGCAGCCTGGATAAATACCGAAGTGATGGCCATAAACAGGAAGAATATGCTATTTTGAGCCAGGCCCAACCAGAACCGGGTCAACCCCGCTTCTTCGTGCTTGCCCAGGAAAGATATCGCTCCTGCAATAATGGTAATGATACCTATTGCTAATAATACCAAACCGGTTTTCTTTAAACCCGAAGGGACTTCAAAACGATCGGTCATAATGTGTTTATTTTTTATTATATCTTAAATAATTAGTTATTTGAATCGACTTATTTATGGGCTACAGCAGAATCTGCAGGTTTTGCAGCGTTTGCAGCGCTGTCAGCAGGTACCGGCGCCGTGTTTTTACCGTCTGAGGATAAGGTAAATGGTGCACCGCCGTTTTCAGACTGGAACTTTTTAATATAAGCCAAAACCTGCCAACGTTGTTTTGTATTTAACTGGCTGGCATAGGAGCCCATCATATTTTTACCGTAAACGACCGCATGATACATCCTACCAATATTCATATTGATATAGTTAGGTCCTTTAAAGTTAGCCGGGGCAGCCGCGAATGGTCCGTTGCCATCTTTGTATAATGGTCCGTTGCCATCCAGTTTCTGGCCGTGACAAACACCACAGTAAATATCATATAAGCGTTTACCTTCAGCAATTTCTCCTTCAGAGAATTTGTAAGGGGATTGCATCGCGTACCAGGCCGTTGTATCGTTCTCGTTCAGGTGATACGGTAAATCATGTCCTCTTGCAATAGTTCCGTCTACAGGTTTTTGAGATGTCAAAGAGTCTGCAAAAATCGGATTGGCAGTATAGGCATCGTAGGCGCGGGAATAAGTCATATCCGGGGCATATATTTTACCTGGATTACGACGGACGCCTCCGCTGTTACATGCAGACAATGCTACTGCTCCTCCTATTAAAATGGTTACAAAAAAACGTTTATTCATAAATTTTGTATATAAATGACTTTTTGCAAAGTCAATATTATGATGCGAATTGTTTAGAATAGTTTTCCTCCTGATCAAATCTTCCATACCACCAGCCTTCTTCAGCAACCTTTACGCCTGTTTCTACCGGTTTGGTTTCATTTAAAAAGTTCATCAATTCTGTTTCGTCCGTACCTTCTGTTACCTCTATGGCTACTACAAAAAGATCATCTGACTGGCGCGGGTGGAAAACGTGCTTCTTAACGCCCGGCATGATCTGGTTTAAATAGCAATAAGTCAACACCATACCCACAGCGGCAAACATTACCGTCAACTCAAAGGTGATGGGGATCATAGCCGGTAAAGAGAAAAATGGTTTACCGCCGTAGTTAATTGGCCAATCTGAAGTAAAGATCCAGGACATGAAGCCTAAGGCAGTGCTTGTACCCGTAATACCAAAGATAAAGCCGGCAATGTGTAAATCTGTTTCTTTCAATCCCATAGCATGGTCTAAACCGTGCACGGGAAAGGGAGTATATACATCGTGCAATTTGTAACCGCTATGACGTACTTTGTGTACGGCATCAAATAATGGTGCCTCATCGTCGTAACAAGCTATTGCAAATTTTTTAACTGCCATTCTATTTCAATTTTGAATTTTGAATTCTAAATTTTCAATTATTTTTTATTAATCATTTACCTCATCACAAATCATCTGCTCACTTTTCACTTTTCACTTTTCACTCCTCACTTCTCCCTTCTCCCTGCAAATTAATGCGCGTGATGAGCGATTTCGATAAATTCTTCTAATGATTTTTCTTCTAACGCTAAGTTGTCTTTGTGTGCTTTATCACCGGTTGTCTTCAGTACAAACTTGATCTCAGCGATCGCGATTACAGGGAAGTACTTAGAGAACAGGAAGAAACAGGTAAAGAACAAGCCGAACGTTCCTAAATAGAATCCTAATTCAGGCCATGTTGGTGAATAGTAAGTCCAGTTGGAAGGAATATAATCACGGTACAAAGTAGTAGCGATGATTACAAAACGTTCAAACCACATACCAATGTTCACTACGATAGACAGGATGAAAGAGAATACTATATTTCTACGTAATTTTTTGAACCAGAAGAACTGAGGAGATACCACGTTACAGGTCATCATAGCCCAGTAAGACCACCAGTAAGGACCCATTACACGCCATTTGAACGCTTCTTGCTCATAAATAACCTGGGAGTACCATGCCATGAATAATTCGGTCAGGTAAGCAATACCTACGATAGAACCGGTTAACACGATTACCTTGTTCATCGCCTCGATATGGCCCATGGTAATGTACTCTTCAAGACGATACAGTTTTCTTACCAGGATCAAAAGGGTATTTACCATTGCAAACCCGGAGAAGATCGCACCCGCAACGAAGTAAGGCGGGAAGATCGTGGCATGCCATCCCGGAATTACAGAAGTAGCAAAGTCAAAAGATACGATGGTGTGTACAGAAAGTACCAGTGGAGTAGATAAACCTGCTAATACCAGGGATAAAGACTCGAAACGTTGCCAGTTTTTAGCCGTGCCGGTCCATCCGAAAGAAGCCAGGCCGTATAAGCGCTTGCGCAATTTAGTTTTAGCTCTGTCGCGGATCGTCGCGAAGTCGGGGATCAAACCGGAATACCAGAACAATAATGATACAGTAAAGTAGGTAGAGATCGCGAATACGTCCCAAAGAAGGGCAGAGTTGAAGTTAGGCCATAAAGGACCGCGGGTATTGGGCAAAGGCAATACATACATTGCGTCCCATACACGGCCCATGTGGAAGATCGGGAACTGGCCCGCACACATTACGGCAAAGATGGTCATCGCTTCTGCAGCACGGTTTACACCCGTACGCCAGTGTTGACGGAATAATAAGAGGATCGCAGAGATAAGCGTACCGGCGTGACCGATACCTACCCACCATACGAAGTTGGTAATATCCCAACCCCATCCCATGGTGTGGTTAATACCCCAGGTACCAAGACCCAAATATACCTCCCAGAATACAGAGAAAGCACCGAAGCCTAAAAAAGCCAATGCCACGAAGAAGCCAAAATACCAAAGTTTAGTTGGCTTTTGCTCGATAGGACGACAGATGTCCGCTGTTACGTCACTGTAGCTCTTCTCGCCATCTACTAATGGCTCTCTAATGAACGATTCGTATTTTAAATGCATAATGTGAAATACCTATTCTGCTATGAAATAATAATGTTTGTTTGTTCTGTAATTTTCGTCAAATGCCTCAGGCCCCAGGTGCGGTTTCTTTTTCAGCCAGTCGCCTAAGGTAAATATTCGGTATTGGTACTTTGCCAATACTTCATACAACATTTTAGCGTCTACGCCATAGTGATTGGAAGCGCCTAAACCAAATTCGAAAATCAGGATAGGTTTGTACTTGCTTAAAACACTATCAGCTCCTAAAAGAACATCATACTCAGCCCCCTCAACATCTATCTTGATTAAATCGATCTTCCTGTCTGCAGGTAAAATATCATCTAATCGTTTTACGCCTACTCTTATCTCTTTTACTTCCTCTTCTCTCGGATAATCCCGTTTTTTCAGACCGCTGTAAGAAGGATTAGATACTACCAGGTTAAAGGTACTCTCCTCGTTCTTCGAGCCGGCCGCGAAATTATACAAATGTATATTACTATACGATTTAAATTTTGCTTTTAGTAAGTCAATCTTCTCCGGGATGGGCTCTACGCCACTATGTTCGCCTTTTGGAATGTATTTCAGGAATAATTCTAAAATTTCCCCGTCCAACACGCCTATGTCCACACAATTCTTAATCCGCCCTTCCTTTGCTAATTGTTTTACTATCTTTTCTGTATTGATATCAATAGCTAAATTTTCAGTCAAAGGAATCTGTAACGTCTTCAATACCTTCTTTAGGATATTTCGAATCATTTATTTATTCTTTTGACTTTTGCTGTTGATTTATACAATTTTATTCTGTTCTACTTATATAGCCGGGCTATTATAAGTGTTGGTTGTAAATTTCGTCTTTATCAGAACCGGTCATTAATACCTCTGTATTACGGATCTTAGACAAATAGCTCACATTAGGCAGCACGTGGATCTGCTCTAACATATAGAACAGGCGCTCTTTATTGTTCACATACCTGTCCTGGTAGATCGCACTTTCCGGGTCGTTAACATTACCGAACGTGATACAGCCACCACCACATGCTGATTGACAGGCAGTAGTTACATGGTGATCTTTTAACGGAGTACCTTCTTTTTTAGCTTTCAGTTTACCATCCTGTAAACGTTGCACACAGAAAGAACATTTCTCCATTACACCGCGGGAACGTACCGTAACATCAGGATTTAATACCATCCTGGTCAGGTCATCGTTGATATCATCGCGACGGCCATCTTCATATAAGTTACCTTCGAAGCAGTCCGCATCGTTCCAGTCTAACCAGTTGAAGCGACGTACTTTGTAAGGACAGTTATTCGCACAATATTTAGTACCGATACAACGGTTATAAGCCATTTGGTTCAAACCTTCAGAGCTGTGGTTGGTTGCGGAAACCGGGCAAACGTTCTCACAAGGAGCATTGTCACAGTGCATACACAACATCGGCTGGAATACCGTCTGGATCGTATCCGGATCGTTCGGGTCACCGGCAAAATAACGGTCGATCTTCAACCAGGACATTTCCTGAACTTTGATCACGCGCTCTTTACCTACTACAGAAACGTTATTTTCTGCATGACAGGCAATAACACAGGCGCCACAACCGGTACAAGAGTTCAAGTCGATGGACATAGCCCAGTGCAAACCTGGTTTTTCATGAACAGGATAGTGCGTACCGAATTTCTCGAATGCTTTTTCAAATCCTCTTGCATCAAAATCTTTACCTTTCCCGAAGTGGTCTTCAGAAGGAGCTTTAGGATCGTGAGCGGGATCATGAACATAGTGCGCTAAGGCTGCTTTACGCTCATCGATCAGCTCGTATGGATTTTTTACAAACTCATCCTTGGAATATTCGTAAAAAATTGGTCTGTTTTCCGCACTGTTGTGCGTTTGCGTTACCGCTACAGGGTAGAATGTGGCTGTTTTTTCAATTTTAGCATCCGCGTAATTGCTGAAAGTCTGGCCATTAAAGCTTAATAATGGATAAGCATTTTTACCCAGGTCAGCCGCCGCCATACCTACTCCTTTGTCGCGACCATAACCGATTGCGATCGCAACTACATTATGGTGCATACCCGGAACAACAATCACCGGTAATTCTACTGATTTATTACCTACAGTAACTTTTAATACACGTTTTTTAGGGTCTACCTGGTTTACGGTAGTCAATTCTGCATCGAATTTCTCTTTTGCCGTTTTTGGCGACATCATTACATAGTTGTCCCAGGCTACTTTAGAAACCGGGTCTGGCAATTCCTGTAACCATGGGTTATTAGACCATGCGCCACCGGTGCCTAAAGAGGCCGTTTCGAAAACGACAACTTCATATTCTGCAGCAGATTTCACCGCTTTCACTTTTGCAATCGCGTCAGCAACATTTCCTGCGAAAGAAGCGCCGGTGATAGAAGGAGTAGCGGGCTCAATAACACCATCTTGCAATGCTTTATCGAAAGTTGCCTGCCCTAATTTACCTACCCAGTAAGCGTTGAACTGATCGTGGTACGTTTCCGTAGCGCCGGCCCATTTCAATAAACTGTCCTGGAATGCTCTTGTTTTGAACAAAGGAGCGATAGTAGGCTGGATGAAGCTGATGTAGCCGTCTTTAGCTTCCGTATCTCCCCAGCTTTCTAACCAGTGGTGATCAGAAACTACATATTTAGTCAATTTTGCTGTTTCATCCAGACGATCAGCAAAAGAGATCGTTGTTTTTACTTTTTTAAGACCCTCAACAAATTTGGCGCTGTCGAAATATTCATAAGCAGGGTTTACACCGTGCATGATCAACGCGCCAACCTGTCCTGCATTCATGGCGTTTACCAATGCGACCATATCCGCATCGATACCTTTCTTGTTTTTAGCAGGAGTAGAGAAGTCAATTGTAGTGCCATTAGCACCGATAGCGGCATTAATAGCGTTTACAATGATCTGTGTATGTACATCGTTGCTGCCACATACGACCAAACCGTTACCTTTCTTAAGGTCGGCAGCAGCTTTTACGATTAATTTATCTAAGTTTTTAGAACCGGTGTTCGGTTGCGTACCGGAAGCAACGTGCTCATATAAAGCAGCTGCAACTTTACCGTATTCAGAAGGGCGGCAGGTTGCGCGCTCATCCGCGTTAGCACCCGTCATACTCAGCATACCTTCAATCTGGTAGTGCTTGTTCATATTGCTGACGGTAGCGATATCTTTACTGCTTACTTTTCTCGATTTGGTA
>CAXYKQ010000024.1:0-4622 GCA_964277835.1 uncultured Edaphocola sp.
GCTACCATAAGCCCAAAAAGACTGTACAGCGCCCAGGGCGTAAAGCCCCAGTGAAAGAACGTATACTGCAGCGCCAATTGTTGCGGCGGCAGATGCCCTACCGGCGGATGCATATAATAATATACAGGTTCCTGTACCGCCCGCAAGAGCAGGCCCGACCCCATTCCGGTACTGTAAAGCAAGGCAATCCAGCTAAAGCGGGTGTATTCGGGCGGCTGCCCGCCCAGTCTTTTTTTACTGAAAGGCAATACAATCAAGACCAATGAAATCAGTACCACTAAAAAACCGAACAATAAGTAATAATCAGCAAACAACCGCAGTAATAAGGGGGTGAGCCCATTCAGGCCCCTGATAATCACCTCCGGGAACAGCATCCCGCCCAATACCATCAGGACGCCGAAAATCGCAGCAGGCAATATAATCCGGTTTGTTACTATATCAAAGAGTCGGTTCAATAGCTTATTTTTTAAAGGGAAAATAAATTCGGTTAAGCCTGCCTTTTTGTTGGGCGCTTATCATTATATGCGAGGCAAAGATCAAGCCAAAAAGCAAGGTCTTCATCCCTTTTTATACTTTCAGAAGCCAGGTAACAGTAACCTTTGTATCGTTCACCTTTCATAGAGATCGTGTAGAAACCGGCTTTTTGCGATAACGTTTCCCATAAATCGGGATCAAAGCAACACATTAAATTTCGACCGCCTACATTCAGGCACAGGTAACCATTTACCCTAAAGCCGATCCCGCCAAAGATCTTTTGCTCACAGACCTCGATTCCGGGTATTGTCGCAAGGTCGTGCTTGTTATGACGGGTATTGTATCGTAAGACATTAATTTTTAGACGGTTACTATTATAGCTCGTGATCAAATATAGACAAAAATGAGTTTACCTGTTTTTTTCCGCCCTCTTCTTTTTTTTATTAAAAAATATTACATTTAAAGTCGGGATTGTTTGATCATAAAAATAAACTCCATGAAGCAGTGCGATCAGGCCCTCTATGCCTGGCTTTTTGTTATCTTCTTGGCATACCTCCCTGTTCCTTTGCTGGCGCAGGGAGTAAACGACAACTGGCATTTCGGTAATTTCAACCAGATCAGTTTCCATACCGGCGTCCCCGTATTCACTACTAATTCCGCCATCAATACTTTTGAAAGTTCTGCCGCAGTAAGCGACGAGAACGGCAATCTCCTTTTTTATACGATGGGCGCACGGATCTGGGACCGCTACGGCACGGAAATGCCCAACGCCAACGGACTACTGGGCAATGGTCCCTTCAACGGGGGTAATCCCGCAGGCTCCGGCCGGAGTAATGTACATATCATTCCCCATCCGGGGAACAGGAACCAATACTTCGTTTTCTCTGCTGATCCGATAGAAACGCCGGCAGGCAAGGTGTATTATCACTTAGTGGACATGAGCCTTCACGGGGGACTGGGAGATGTGGTACCGGGAATGAAGAACATCGAGATCGTCGGCGCTTACGGCCGCGAAGCTTACACAGTGACCCGTGGCAGCTGCGGCACCTATTGGTTTATCGGTGCTATGAATACAGAACCGGCATCTTATCATGCTTTCAGGATCGATGCAAACGGCGTGGACCAGAACCCCGTAGTGACCTTTGTACCGCTGCCGGGTGTTGCAACATTGGGCCAGACGGAAATCAGCAGCAAAGGTGTGGCAGTTTGCATCAGCAGCAATTATATGATGACGGCTGATTTCAACAAACAAACCGGGACCTTCAGCCATTTCCAGCTATTTCCCAACGGCCATTCCGGGCAATACCTCGAACTCTCGCCTAACCAGGAGCTGGTCTACATCATTGATTATCAAAAGATTCGGCAGTATAGCCTGGCTGCCTACCCGGATATAGCTGCGATCGCAGCAACAGGCTTTAACCTCAGCCCCTGGAACTCCCCACTGACTGTAAATTATGAAGATCTGAAAGTAGGGCCGGATGGTAATCTATACGCGGTTCGGTTAAATTTTGTCAACCAATTCCTGGAATCTTATGCAATCGACAGGATCAGCAACCCTGATGCCGGCGGTACTGCCTGGTTGAGTCAAAATACGGTGGCCATACCGCAAAATGCGCGTTTTATCACTTTCGGGTCAGGAGTGCTCGCAAGGCAGGTAATCGATACGATCATTCATGCCGGTTTTCGTACCGATACGACACTTTGCCGGGAGACGGCAATGCTTACGCTCCACAGCCCCCATCGAAATAATTATACTTATTATTGGAATAACGGCAGCCAGGCCGCGCAGATAGAAGTCACGCAGCAAGGTATTTACTGGGTGATCTCCAAATCCAATATAGACTGCACCTGGCACATCGATTCTTTTAAGGTAAAGAAAAGGGAAGCGCCCAGGTTAAATTTGGGTAATGATACTGCCATTTGTAAAGGAGACAGTCTTATCCTTAACCTGCAACAGCCGGGAATTGATCAATATCTGTGGAGTGACGGTTACCTGGGTCCTGAACGGATAATTACCGATGCCGGTAGCTACTCCGTAACTTTACAGACGGGCTCCTGTACTTATCCGGATACGCTTTCAGTGCAGGTTATCGATCCTTATTTTCGCATCATACCGGATGACACGGTATTGTGCAGTGGCGATTTGCTGCTACTCCGGACAGAAAGTAATATGGAAAATTATATTCAATGGAGTAACGGTCCGGCCGGACCGCTTATGGAAATCAATACACCCGGCACTTATACCGCTACGGCGGAAAACAAGTGCGGTCTGCTCCGGGATGCCGTTACGATTGAACCGGTGAACTGTCATTGTAAACCTGAAATTCCCGACGCCTTCACCCCTAACGGCGATGGCATTAACGACCTCTTCCGGCCCTCACTAAAACCTGACTGCGAACTCAACATTTTTGAATTTACGATCTACAACCGTTACGGGAATATAGTATTTTACTCCCGCACACCCGGAAGCGGCTGGAACGGGAACTATCCCAACCAGGCTTCAGCAGAAAACGGGTTATACACTTATCTGCTCAAGCTGGGCAATAGCTATGGCAGTCACCCGGTAGAGATCTATAAAGGCCAGGTCACACTGATCCGTTAATTAAGTAGCGCCCTAATTTAATTTAAACAAATTGTTAACACTAAAATTTGACTATCAATAAAATATAACCTATATTTGATCTGTCAAAAGAAATTTTCCTCCACACGATCCTATTTGATAGTTATATCATCTGGCACTGTGGAGGAAAAACTATTTTAAGGCAACACTTACCTGTTTTTCATTAATTGCTCAGACTACGGCTGTCACATACAAAAATCGGGATGAGGACAGCTAATGCCACCCCACCCCGACAAGAAAAAAAGCTTAGGTTTTATTGCGCTTTTGCGCCTATGTTCAACTTAAAGCCCGCATAGAGGTTACGCCCCATCCCGGATCCCCAGACCAAAGAAGCATCAAAGTTCTGACCGTAGGGATTTAAGGCGCCTAAGATAAGTGGATGCTGCATTTCGTTCAAAATATTCTCTATTCCCACATATACATTCAAAAAACCGTCTTTGAATGTCTTATTGACCTGCGCATTCATCATCCAGTAAGCCGGTGTATTCCCCGAAGCGACCAGCGCATTATGTTGCTCATCAAAATGCTGGGGTAATCTTTTAGACCCGATCCATTGCACGGTATAGTCGAACTTCCATTGATTCTTAGTGCTATAAGCAAGGTTGGCAAAAGCGCGATGTGAGGCAACCAGGGGCTTTTCCAGCAAACCTGCCTGGTATTCCGTTTTTACATCATAAAAACGGTACGCCAGCCGAAGGTCGAAGAAACGGACCGGTTCATAATCCAGCTGCACCTGGAAACTGTGCGAATAAGATTTTCCGTCCAGGTTATAAAAGTTCACCTTGTTGTAGCTTTCAATATCCGTCACTACCTGGTTGGTGAAATTGGTAAAATAATAATCGACCCCAAAAGTCCCGTCCCGGTAATTCAACATGAACTTCTTAGTAAAGTTCAGTCCCATGTTCCAGGCCACCTCCGGCTTAAAAGGGTAGGCATCGCCTGCTGCCAGAGCCGTCGCGACATCGGTATTATTAAAATAAAAAGTCCGGCCACTGGCCATCAGCCCCATCTGCTCTGCAAACATATTAGCCGTTCTCTGCGCCCGACCTACAGACGCACGGATAGCGGTCTGCTCGTCGGGGGCATAGCGCAAGTGCAGACGCGGTGTCACAAAAGCGCCGAAGATACTATTATAATCTCCTCTCAGTCCCGCTACCACATTAATTTTGTCCATCCATTTGTAGGAATACTCGACAAAGGCACCCGGAACAACTTCAGTACGGTCCATCGGGCGGTTCATAAACCGCTCCTTATATTGGTCCATCAACGCACTGGCTCCGAATTTGATCACATTATTCGTATTGGAGATGATGGTCTGATAAATATAATTGGCATAAAAGCTGGTCTGCTTACCGCTGTAATCCCGTTGGCCGTACTGGTTTTCTTGCTCATGAAAAATTCCTGACAGTTGTAAACCCATACTTTTATAAGGCTTCTCGGCATACACCTTACCAATTTTGGCCCAGGTTTCCAGCCGGTTTACCTTATTTTGATAGCCCCAGGGATTGCCGCCCACCTGTTCAGTTCC
>CAXYKQ010000025.1:0-8702 GCA_964277835.1 uncultured Edaphocola sp.
GGATTACTGATCTCATCGCTATCGATCTTTGCTATTAATGGTTTCTGGTTTATGGAAGAAAAAGGCTTGGCTAAACACCTGAAGATGGTTTTATACAACAACGGTTTTATAGGTATAAATACTTAAATTTAAGTATGAAAAAAATAATATTCTTTTTTATAGCGCTCCTGTTCAGTTATACTGCTTTCGCCGAAAGCAAACAACAAAAATTCGAACAGGCGGTTGCGGAGATCATGACTGCGCTGGCTAATGATGACCTCGCAAGGATCTATAAAAAATACATTCATCCCGATTGGCAACTCTTTGTGGTGTACCGGATGGGCGTACCCGATATATTTTACCGCACGACCGGCCTGGAAAAAGACAGTACTTATTCCTCGCCGTATTTTTACACCGCGGCGTTAAAATTGAAAGAACGCCGGCTAAAGTTGTCGGCAGTGGCTTTTGACTGTGATAAAGAACGATGGACGAAAAATGGTTTTTTCTATGAGCAAAGGGTGCCGTCCTTGCTCAGCGATATAGTTACCTTCATGCACGATTATGAATCAGTAGAAACACCGCAAATGACTATAGACGTGATCAAGACAATCGAATCCGATAGTTACAGGGTTGTAGACACCGAATCTAATGTAGTGTTTTACCTTACCTGGACCAATAATAAATGGTACCTCACCGTTTTCGACCTGGTGAGCATGGATTGTAGCGCCTGATGCAACAATTGCTTCGATACAACAATTTAATTAGGTTAAAATATATGAAAAAAGTGTTCAAATCGAAGGTGGGCTTAGCGCTTTTAACCCCGCTGGCGATCATCATGACCACAGTAGTGGTATTACTGATGATGGCCGGCGCCTACAACTGGACTATATTAATTATCCCGGTATTGACCTCTGTTTTTATAACACACCTGTTTTTGACCACTGATTATACTATAGATGGGGATGTACTGCAAGTCCGTTGTGGCTTCCTGATGAATATGAAAGTGAGCATAGCCTCTATCACCCGGATCGAAGAAACTCATGATCCCGCCAGCGCGCCGGCCACTTCCTTAGATCTCCTGCGTATTGAGTATGGCAAAGGCAAAAGCATTTTAATCTCCCCGAAAGAGAAACAGGCGTTTATTGATCATATTTTAAGTCGGAACGATGCCGTAATAGTGAAGTATACGAAAAGAAAAATAAGATGATTCGAGTAAGGAAAAGTTGATGATTTCCTGAAGGCAGTGAATTAGCAAATTGATAAAAATAGTAGCACCATGACTGATACAAAGAATGAAAATATAGCTTTAGATTCCGGTACTTATGAAATTATTCAAAACAGGTTGCGGGAGCAGGCGCAACAACTAAGACAGCGCTTGTCCCAACTGAACCAGGCCCGTAAGGAAGTATTCTCCTCCTTGTCTATGGAACTAATCGCCAACCAGCGCATTACTACTGAGAACAATGGTGTAGCACGTGGCATCCTGGCTTTGAATGATCGCTGCATTTTTGCTTATAATGTACATTTCGGCTTGCGTTCAGATATAAAACTGAGTGATGTATTCAGTATCTATAAATTTAAAGACAACAGTTTCGAGGTTCAGCCCCTGACGCTTATAGCCGATGAAAATTTTATTACTGATTTTACTAACCTTTATAAATACTACCGCGACGCTATTTTTGCGAAATTCAGGAGGACGGAACACTATATCTATATGATCTTCCAGACTTCGGCTAACCCCGAAGACCGGAAGGCCTTTAAGTGGCTGATCAAAGAAGACTCCCTGCATTATGTAGATGACCGTAGTGTGCACGAGGTCAAAGACCCGCCGCAACATGATTTTAAATGGACGAAAACCGACCTGGAAGATCGTCGTTTAGGGAAATACCCGCATATTTCTATCCTGGATAAGCTCTTTATTGAAGCGATTAACGGAGATATCACTTTTAAGATTGAAGATAATACCGATTCCGGTAAAGGTATCTATTCCGAGCCGGTAGCAAATAAAGACCAGCAATTGGATGATGCCGATTACTATTATGCTGATCTGGGTAATATTATAGCGATAAAGATAAAACCTTACCAGGAAAGTGAGCGGGCTTACGTTTTCAATGTAAAGACAAAGACAGTAACACCTGTCCCTTCTTTACTGGAAGCAGGTATCGTGTTGCCCGACAGCCAGGGATTGATCTTTTCGAACGGTTATTATTTGCAAACCGGTACTTATAAACTTTTCGAATCAGAGCTGTCCCATTTACAATTCATTCGCAACATTCCGTCTCCGAACGGGGAAGACCTGCTGTACGTGTTTTATGAAGCTTACAACAATACCTATGTATTGATGTCTTATAATGTGATCAGGCAGGAGGTGGAAACGCCGGTAATCTGTAATGGGTTCACGGTGTTCCCTGATGGTAAGCTGATCTACTTCCGGTCTTCAAGAGAAGCGGTGCGGCACCACCAGGTGCAGATCTGGCAAACACCGTATACGGCCACTTTGCAGGAAAATAATGCAATGTCGGATAATGTCCTCTACAAAATCGGCAATAAAGATATTGTACACGCCATGTCAGAAGTACAGGAAATCCTGCAGCTATTGCAAAAGGAAGATTCTTATGAAGGCTTGTACGAAGATATTGAAAAGAAAGCAACCGGTTTACTCGATGCTTATTTCTGGATCAAGGACCCGGAAACGTTCCAGCTATCTGAACCCCTGTCGCAGATCAGGAACATCGCGGTAACTGCCATTGATGAATTTGCCAAAGTACAGGAACAAAGGGCGCATGCCCGGCATATCCTCGAGGAGGCACAGCAAAAGGCGGCCGCATTGATCGTCGATATTAAAAATACAAAGGCTGAAAGCCTGGACCAGTTGGTACACCTGCTGGGAAGGCTCCGCCAGATGCACGGCGCCCTGATCGATCTGCAAACTGTACGGTATATCGATACGGCGGCTATCGAACTGTTGAAGACCCAGTTACAGGAATATAATACTACTTTATCTGGTGATACGGTTGCTTTTTTACTAACCGATCGGGCTTTGCTCCCTTATGAAAACAGGGTGCAAAATCAAAAGGACAAGGTAAAGGCGGTTGAAAAGGTAATCGAAGGACAAGTCATAGAAAATGAAATAAAGGAAATTGCTGCAGCGTTAGAATTGCTGGTGGATGTACTCAATAGCCTTAAAATTGAAGATACGACCCAGACCACGAAAATTGTGGAGAAGATCTCCCTGATCTTTGCCGCGCTGAATGAGCTCAAGGCGGACCTGGCCCGGCGATTGAAAGAACTTAAGACCGCGGAATCTATAGGTTCATTTTATGCACAGATGACCCTGCTCGACCAGACCCTGGTTAATTACATGGACCTGGCCGATACGCCGGAAAAATGCGAAGATTACTTTACCAAGATCAGCGTGCAACTGGAGGAGTTGGAAAGCCGCTTCGCCGACTTCGATGATTTTATCAATAAAGTAGCCGATAAACGAGAAGAAATCATTAAGGCGTTCAATACCCGGAAAGAAGTGCTTCAGGCCCAGCTCAACCGTAAAGCGGGATCGCTGGAGCAGATAGGTTTGCGTGTATTGAAGAACATCGAGAACAAAGCCCTGCGCCTGGAAAACCGGGAGGCTATTTTTGTCTTCTTCGCTGCCGACCTGATGATCGAAAAAATACGCAAACTGTCTTTGGAACTGCGGGAACTCGGGGATGTGGCAAAGGCTGAAAATATAGACACCCTGTTGCGCACCACCCAGGAGGAAGCGCTGCGCCAGCTGAAAGACCGCAGCGAACTTTTTGTAGACGGCGCTAATGTGATCGCATTAGGGGAACATAAATTCCTGGTCAATAAACAGGCACTTAACCTGAGTATGATCCGCCGGGACCATCAATTGTTCTACCACCTGATTGGTACCAGCTTTTATAAAGCCGTACAGGAAGAAACGTTGTATCAATACCGCGAGGTTTGGGAGCAGGAGTTAGTGTCCGAAAATGCCGCGGTATACCGTGCTGAATACCTCGCCTACCTTGCGCTACAGGAAAGCAGGCTGGGCCAGGAATTTAATGCCGCAGACTATATCAATATGCAAACAGAGAAGGATTTCAGTGCCGGTTACCTGAAGGGGGTGCATAATGTGGATGCCTTGAAAATCTATGAAGCCCTGAAAGGCGTGGAAGCGCAACTGGGTGTGCTCCGTTTTGCACCAGAATTACGAGTGGCTGCTTTATTCTTCTGGTGGCAGTTGACAGAGGTAGAGCGCAATAAGTTAAGCAGGCTGATTGCTACGGCTTATGCGATCCAGCAGAACTTCCCGCAACGCAGCCAGTTTGATTTTATAGCACAAGAAGTAGCTGCTTTATACCAGGCAAAAGTGGTGCTGAACAGTTCGGTCACACCGGCCGATATTGCTTTCTATATCTATGCCGAGCGGGCTACCGATGCCTGCTTTACAGCCAGTAAGCAAGCGCTGCAGTTAAAGCAATCATTTGAACAGCATTTACAGCAGCATAAGCAACATAGCGCTTTTAAAGCCGACCTGGAACAAGCGGATTTTGATCATTTCGAACGTTTTGTGATCGTGCAAAACTGGCTTATGGCCTTTTATGATAGCGGCTCCCATGAGTTGGCCCGGGAATATGTAGAGGAAGCCGTGATGCTGTACCTCTTACCGGAAAAGGATTTTGAAGCAAGTACTGCTCAAGATAGCGTTTCTGTAACAGGCCTTAAAGGTACCCATAATGTTATTGTACAGCAGACCTACACTTTAAATTACCACGCATATATAAGAAAACTAAACCAGTTCTGTACGCTGACGGTACCGGCATTCAAAGCTTTCAACGAGGAAAAAAGTCAGCTTGTAGCCGCTTACCAGAAAGAATTGAAGATTGCAGCATTTGAACCTAAAGTACTCAGTTCCTTTGTACGGAATAAACTCATTAATGAAGTGTATTTCCCTCTGATCGGTAATAACCTGGCCAAGCAGATCGGCAGTGCCGGGGAGGACAAACGCACGGCGCGCATGGGTATGTTATTACTCGTATCGCCACCGGGTTACGGTAAGACCACCCTGATGGAATACCTGGCTAAAACTATGGGCTTACACTTCGTAAAAATAAACGGGCCGACCATCGGGCACCATATTATCTCCATCGACCCGGCAGAAGCGCGGACTTCGGGAGCAAGAGAAGAACTCAAGAAGATCAACCTGGCGCTGGAAATGGCCGATAATGTCATGTTGTATGTAGACGATATCCAGCACTGTTCGCCCGAATTCCTGCAGCAATTCATCTCCCTGGCCGATGGTCAGCGTAAGATGGAAGGTATTTTTGACGGAGAAAGCCGGACCTATGACCTGCGCGGCAAACGCTTCTGTGTGGTGATGGCAGGAAATCCTTATACGGAAAGTGGCGAGGCCTTTAAGATCCCGGATATGCTGGCCAACCGCTCCGATGTTTATATCCTGGGCGATGTGGTGGGCAACACCGGGCACCTGTTCAACCTGAGCTTGCTGGAGAATGCAATTGCAGAGAACCGGTACCTGCAGCATATCGCGGCAAAAAGCAGGAACGACTTTTACCAACTGGTGCACTACGTAGAGCAAAACCTGGATATACTCCCCGAGCTGGAGTCCAATGCTTCCCGTCAGGAGCTGGACGATGCGATCGCGGTGCTTCGTCATGCCCTTGCCGTGCGCGAAGTAGTGATCCAGGTCAACCGGCAATACATTGCCAGTGCAGCCATGAAAGATGCTTACCGGGTAGAACCACCGTTTAAAATGCAGGGATCTTACCGGAATATGAACAGGATGGTGGGCCGTCTCGTGCCCCTGATGAATGCGCTTGAAGTTGAGACCCTGATCTTATCGCATTATGAGCAGGAGTCGCAGACGCTGACCTCAGATGCGGAAGCTAATTTGCTTAAGGTGAAATCCCTTATGGGCATCCTGAACGAAACGGAGCAGGAGCGATGGGAAGCGATCAAAGCTACTTTCGTGAAAAATAATAAGCTGGCCGGCATAAGCGAGGGAGATGGTAACAGCCAGATGATGGCACAGATCAGCCAGCTCAGCGAGCACCTGGAGGCGATCGCTGCTGCGCTGAATAGCCGGAAATAATATACCGATTAAAAAATTATTCAAGCGAGCCGATGCATATAGTAGTAGAAAATTTCTTAAAGCGACATAGGTGTAGTGATTCGCTTTGTAAGTTTTTATTTCAGGAGTGGCAGGTTGGAGCCGGGACAGTGCCTGCCGGTTTATATAGGGCTGCAACGGTTTAGCTCAACACTATTTTATAATATAATGTTCCCGATACCTGGTCGGCTGGAAAAGTGAGACAAAATTTCAAGTGGCCGTTATATATTTAAATTGCCGATACTACACCGATTATATTTTCAATAATAGGCCTGACAATAATAAAGGAGTAATCATAAAAAGGTATGGCTACATCCGGCAGCAATACCTTTTTTTATATATATTTTATTTACCAGGGTTGCCTCCTTTATGGATAAGTATGCGACCTTAAGCCAAAGTGACGATTATATGCTCACAGATCAATTTACTGTTCACCTTCTCTTTCCTTTCCTTTATAGATGTAATAGAAAGTTCCTCCAATTCCAGATATTTGAGTTGCTAAATAATTCAGATACCAATAGTTTAAATTTTACTAAGCTAAAATAGTATATACAAATTTTAATGAGTATGGTAAATAGGTATAGTTGACATCGACGTATTTTTACCGGTTTATTAAGGAGCCACATTGCGCTTACTAATTATTAATAGTTTATTTTAGCTTCGTCAAAAAAACGGACAATGAGCGCAACTATCATACTGATCATTAGCACCTGTGCGGTTTCTTTTCTCGCTTTTCAAAATCAAAGCCTGCAATCTCGTTTAATGCTTTACCCCATTATTATGCGCAAGCCCGGGGAAGCTTATCGCCTCATCAGCTCGGGATTTGTTCATGCAGACGTGATGCACCTGGCCTTCAATATGATCTCTTTTTACTTTTTCGGGAGATTTCTGGAAGTAGTGATCGGGACTGAAATGTTTGTGATGCTTTACTTAAGCGGCATACTTGTGGCTAACCTGCCCACTTACTATAAGCAGATGAATAATCCGAATTATGCCGCCTTAGGCGCATCGGGAGGGGTAGCCGCTATTATTTTTGCCACGATATATCTAACACCATGGCAGGAAATTCGCTTGTTTTTTGCAATTCCTATGCCGGCCCTGGTATTTGCGGTCGCTTATTTAATTTATTCCTATGTGATGAGCAAGAAGCCAGAGCAACATATTGGCCATGATGCCCACTTCTGGGGCTCAGTGTACGGTGTTGTCTTTATGATCATAATTGATCAAACACATGGCGCCAGCTTCCTCCAACAGTTGATGCACCCGAAATTCAGCTGGTTTAATTAATATTAAGCTTAACCGGTGCATAAAGCTTACCACTTAACGGTATAGATTCCTTTATTCCAACCAGCGCAAAGTATGCGTTTCCTTTTAATGATTGAGAGTAAGTTGCCCCGCGTCGTTGTGAATATAGCGTACCAGGTGCCGGGGAGTCATTATAGTAATTGTTCCTTTGCAGGGTCAGGCGCAGGTAATTAATGGCTTAGTTAATTGTCTATCAATTATTAAGACAGGATTACCTGTAGTAAATGAGCTTGGAAATCAAATGCATAGAGTTTGAGTGGTATATTAATGCCCCAATTCTGGCTTAAGATCGCTTCCCCATAGGTCCTGCCCTGGGAAGGCCCAGGAAAACAAATCCCTTCCACTTGTCAAAGTCGCAGTAAGCGGTAATATTAAGCCTCGTTTATTACCGCTGAAAAAATCCTTTTTAATGGTCAAATAAGATCCCGGCGCAAGCCTGGTAGGTTTTAGTGTACCCCGGCAATACGATAGGAGATAGGACGATTTTCAGGATTGCGGCTTACATCAATAATGAGTCCTGCCGGGGGAATGCTTTCACCTTCTTCGGGCAGCATAACTGCCTTAAATATCCGGAAACAGGTCATGAGTGGCCTGTTCGTTGGTCCAGTCTTTGGTAAAAATAGGTAAAAGGATCTTCATGCCGGGAAAAAGCTGCTGCATCCCGGGGAGTATTAATGTTACCGGGATTATCGCTTTGTTGCTCCGGGTAGTGGAAATAAAGCAGCTCATTAGCGACCGAATCCTGTCTGCCGTGTAGCAAATCCCGATTTGGCAAATTTAATAACACATAAATCCTGCCGTTGCCCGGGTTATCACCAAAATCCCCGATGAAAATGAAGGCGTCATTTTTGCGTAACGGCCTTCCAATCTATATTAATAATTTGTTTCAAATGATATCGGTTGATAAAAGCTGTCTTGTTGCTATCCTGCTCAAACAGGGTGGGACCATTGCCGCTGCTATTGATGGTGCAAAGACTACCGTTTCCAGGAGATAGCCCGTAAGCCTCCCGGATAGGATGGGGCAGGTCTGACAAAAAAGCAGGCTGATAATTGCTCCGCGGATAAGAGCAGGAGCCATCATTTTAAGTGGCGGCGGGATTTTAATTTGCTGTATCGGGATCGGTAGCTCCCGGCATTTACGACTGCATATCCTGGAAACCCCGGAAATAAATAATTAAAAAAATAACACCTATGATAAATATCTATTCATTTTTTTGTTTTGAAATCTAATTAAAAAAATAGGAAATATGTTTGTTGTCAAAATTTATAGACGCCAAGGCAAGTTGCA
>CAXYKQ010000026.1:0-4143 GCA_964277835.1 uncultured Edaphocola sp.
CCTTTTTAAACTTATTGCTAAAAAAGACCTCGAATCGTTTGACGCGCAAAAACCGGCATTACAGGCTAAGGTCGAGCAGTCGAGAGCGGAGGTGCTTAAAGCGCAGAATATCGCTGTGGCGAAAAAAGATGTCGGCTTCAAAGAGCACAGCATGGCACTGAACCAATTGATTGAAACAGTGGACCAGGCAGATTTCGGGAAAGATAAAAAACTGGGAGATTACCCGCAAATGAAAGCGGTACTATTCGAGATCGGTGCACAGAAGTATAGCCAACAGGATTTCTTGTCCTATGTAAAAGCACTTACCCAGGGCCGTTTGAATGGTCGCAAAGAAGATGCCTTTCGCGAACTGTACCGCATATATAGCGAAAAACAGGTACTGGACGCACAAATGAAAAACCTGGAAAAAAACAGCCCGGAATTTAAGAAGCTTGCGGGGGAATACCGTAATGGCGTACTGATCTTTGACATGATGGATAAAAACATCTGGTCTAAAGCAAACAAAGATACCCTGGGCCTGAGGACTTTTTACGAAAAAAACGCCAATAAATATACCTGGAACCCGGGCTTCACCGGGGTGGTTTTCCAAAGTAAGAATCACGAGGCCTTACAACAGATCCTGGCTGCCTTGCAGGCCGGGGCAACTGTTGAAGATGCATTAGCTAAAATGCAAACACCTTCAAACGCGGAAAAGGTATTCCAGCAAACCGGCCGTTTCGATTTTGAACATGTGGCTAAAGTGGATAAAAAACTGATTGTAGCCCGGAAGCCCATTGGTATTTTTCCCGATGTGAACCAGGGTGAAGTAGTTATATTAGCAGATGAAGTTTACCATATCCCGGTGAAAAAAACTTTTGCTGAAGCCAGGGACCAGGTCGTTGACGAATACCAGAAAGAACTGGAAAAACAGTGGGAAGCTAAGCTGAAACAAAAGTACCCTTTAAAAATCAACACTTCCGTATTGACAAGTATGGTTAAGCAATAGCTTAGGCATCACATACCAAAAACCTCGTTACACCCGTTTAATGCGAAGTATAACGAGGTTTTTTATTGTAGGCTTGTCCCTATATTTTATTATTTTTGTTCGATAAATTTACGCTATTGAATGTTTTTAACGCTATAAACAGACCATTTTCTTTTTTGCAAAAGGTGCTTGTCGTTGCAGGTTGCTTGTTCCTGTTACACTTCCATGCTTTTGCTGTACCTATAAAAGGTGTCGTCCTTGACTTGCTCACGACACTTCCATTGCAGGGCGTAAGCATTACCAATGTGCATACCAGCAAGGAAATATTTACCGATGCGAAGGGCCGTTTTGAATTGGAGGTAGCGAAAGGGGAGCTGGTGGAGTTCCGGATCGCCGGCTACGATGTGGCAAGAGTACGCATCAAATCAGAGCAAAACCTGCCATTTTATAAAATCCAGCTCAAGGAAGCGCCGACCCTGATAGAAAACCAGCTGGCAGCCGGAAATTATTTTATGGGGGCAAAAATCGATAGCATTAAACGCCGGGAATTGTACCAGCAGGCCCTGGATCATTATAAACTCACCGGTCTTGATATCATACAGCATCCTTTTGATGCGATGAGTAAACGCAACCGTATGATCTGGGCCTTCCAGAAAAATTACGAGATATGGGAAAAGGATAAATTTGTGGACTATGTGTTTAACGATCGCCTTATCGTACAGCTTTCCGGCCTGGATGAGGCTAACCTGGAGCTTTATAAAAAAAGATACCGTCCTCCCTATGAATTGATCAGGGGAATGAATGAATACCAGTATTATTCATACATTAAGGATACGGTTAAGGACTTTAAATTATGGCAGGAACGGCAGAAAAACCCGGAGACCAAACCATATAATTTTGACAGATAAGCAGGGCTGACTATGCGTGGTTTTAAATTATTTACTTTTATTATTTTGTTATTAAACGGCCTGAACTGTTTGGCCCAGGATTCCCTGCGGGACGATAAGGCCAAACCTTCTTTCAGGGATAAGATCAATAATGATTTAGCGGCGGATACAATTCCGGCCAAGGATAATGGAGTGAGCGTTGTGAAGCCTGTTGTGTTCGATACCAGCAGTCATATTATCGTGGTACCGCAAGAGCAGCGAAAGGGTATTTTTGCCTGGCGCGACTCCGTCGTGATCCCGAAGCGCTCAGCATTTTATTCGCTTATCTTGCCGGGTTTGGGCCAGATCAATAACCGCGATCACCTTTACATTAAACTTCCCATCATCTACGGGCTTTTGGGGGTAGGCATTTATTTTTATATAAATAATGCTACCAACTACAATGATGCCCGGCGGGAGTATGCCTACCGGCTGGATAAAGGGACATTCCTGTTCCCCAAATATGAAAACTTCAGCCTCGCTGACGTACAGAACGACCGCGACTACTATAAGCGCTTCCTGGATATGACCGTTTTGCTGTCCGTGGCCGGCTATGGCCTGCAGGTAATCGAGGCTAATGCCGCGGCACACCTTAAAGGATTTGATGTTTCGGACGATATCAGTATGCAGGTGCGTCCTACCGGTATGCCTACGCCATACGGTATTGTACCCGGTGTTACTTTTGCTTTTAAATTCAGGTGATGAAAAGGATCATAGCGATAGATTATGGCAAGAAACGTACCGGTTTAGCGATCAGCGATCCTTTACGTATGCTGGCCACAGGTATTAAAACCGTGGACACCGAGAAGCTGGTATGGGAACTCAAACAGGTGTTCCTGGAGCATGAGGTCGATACTATATTGCTGGGGCATCCCCGGAACCTGGATGGTACGGCTACAGATATTACAGAGAAAGTAGAGAAAGTGCAGGGGCAATTACAAAAGCTCTTTGCCGATAAGCAGGTCCTGCTTTGGGATGAGCGCTACACCTCTAAGATGGCTTTCCAGGCTATGATCGATAGCGGCTTAAAGAAAAAAGACCGGCAAAATAAAGCACTGATCGATAAAATGAGTGCGAGAATATTGCTGCAGGGTTACCTGGACGGGCAGCGGTAGCAATTCATCTTAATTTGTTCATTAAAGAAACATCATAAAAGTTCTCTACAGGAGTACTTTTACGTCTTTATACAAACCACTCGAATTAGGATATGTTCATTAATAATTAATTGTTAATACTGAGCTGGTAATAGGGATTATCGCCGGTTATGCCGACGCACCTGCTTCATTACAATATTTTTAATTAACGAGGAAAATTCAGTGAAAAAGTGGCGAAACTTATTCCATAATATGTGCTGACTGTAATTAAAATTATCCGGTAAACTGCGGGCTGCCGGATAATTTTTAACATAGAGCTGTGATATTTGTTATTCTTTTATTATCAATATATTAAATCAATTAAAATCAGATTCATTTGCTAACTTTGCCCCTGATATTGGAAAAACTCTGATTTTAATTATGAAAACAAACTTTACAAAAGTATGTGCTGCAGCGATCGGGACGATGTTGTTAGCAGGAACGGGCTTAAATGTTAATGCCCAAATTACTTATCCTTACGTTGGTAATTTCGAAACAGCAAATACCACTGTTGGTCCTACCGCGACCTCCAATAAAGCTTATGCTTCTTTGGACACTGTTACTATGAATGGTGCAAAGTGGATTATGGGAGGAGTGTATTTAGGTTCTATGACTACTGGATCTGACAGGTTTAATGGAGATCGTTCTGCGAGAGTTCGTCTGACCAATAACTCTACAGGTAGTCAAGGATATTTGGAGATGGTTTCTAACCTGCCAAATGGAGCTGGTGTTGTTTCTTACAAAGCAGGTAGGTATGGTACAGATAATGTAGATAGCATCGAAGTTTTTTATAGTATTAATGGTGGTTCATCCTGGACTTCGGTTGCTGTAGACCCTATTACAGATACGGCTTTAATGACTTTCAATCACACTTTGAATGTCGCCGGAAATGTTCGTCTGAAGTTTCAAAAGAAAAATGCAGGTAGTGCTCGTGTAAGCTTTGATGATATTAGTGTAACTTCTTATTCTGGAACAGGAACAACAGTATTGTTCGCAACTGCTTACACCCCAACGGGATCTAATGTTTCATTAGCTACAGATTCTCTGGTAGTTAATTTCAACCAAAATTTAACAGCGGCTGCGGGCAGTGTAAAACTGTATAAAGTTGGTAGTACAACTC
>CAXYKQ010000027.1:0-8867 GCA_964277835.1 uncultured Edaphocola sp.
CCACCGCTGATGATACCGAAGCCAATCTGGGAAAGCTTTTGCGCGATTTCTACTGTTAATTTGTAATACTTCTGGTTAGGCTTAGTCCTTGCCGAACCGAAAATCGAAATACAGGGCCCGATCTTATTTAATTTTTCGAACCCGTCTACGAATTCTGCCATGATCTTAAAAATCTGCCAGCTTGAATGGGCTTTAGATTCTGTCCAGTCTCTCAGTTTAACTTTTTTCAAATACTCCATGCATTCGTAAATTATTGCTTGTTACAATCCCCAAAGATAGTTTTTTATACGCAATCGATTCCCGTCGCCCCACATTTAAGTTTTTCTTTATACACGGCAACAGGGCGGTATTCATCGATTTTTGCCATTGTTAGTTAATATCGTCTTACCTTAGTGTTCTATTTGGAATATAGAAGAATCAATGAGCAATCTTAAGACAACATTCCTGGAAAAAAGTGAAGCAAAGGTATTTGATGATAAGCACAGGCGAACGATCGCTTTTAATATCGACAAGTATAATGCGGCAGTGGTAAATGGCAAAATGCAGTACAGTCACCTGGACTATGCCCGTAAGAAAGCTAAGAACCTGAAATGGAAAGCGATTGAGTCCCTGGACAAAAACCTGGAGGCTTTTGAGAAAAAGTTTACAGAGCATGGTGGCAAAGTGATCTGGGCCGAGGATGCTGAGGATGCACTACGCGCTATCGCCGAGATCGTGGATAAAGTGAAAGCGAAGACAGTGGTAAAATCCAAGTCGATGGTCACTGAAGAGCTACACCTGAATGCATTCCTGGAGAAACTGGGGGTCCGCTCTGTAGAAACGGATCTCGGTGAGTATATACAGCAACTGGATGGTGAACCGCCTTACCACATCGTAACACCGGCGATGCACAAAAGCAAGGAGGATATCGCAGAACTGTTTACTCAAAAGCTAGGTACTCCGCCTGGCCTGAGTCCTACTGAGTTAACTTTGGTCGCCCGTAAAAAGCTGCGGGAGGCCTTTCTAAAGGCGGATATAGGGATCACCGGGGCTAATTTCATTGTTGCTGATTCCGGGGCGATCGCTTTAACGGAAAATGAAGGTAATGTGAGGCTGACCACTGCGCTGCCGAAAATACATATCGCTATAGTAGGCATAGAGAAAGTGATTCCTTCGCTTAAAGACCTGGCCCACTTCTGGCCGCTGCTGGCCACTTTTGGTACGGGACAGAAACTGACGGTTTACAATTCGGTTTTTTTCGGCCCGAAATCAGCCGGCGAAAGTGACGGTCCTGAAGAGATGTATGTCATACTGCTGGATAATGGCCGCACACGTCTCCTTCGTAAAGAAGTGCGGGAAAGTATGTACTGTATCCGTTGCGGCTCTTGCCTGAACGCTTGCCCGGTGTATAAAAATATCGGCGGTCATGCTTATGGCACTACCTACAGCGGGCCTATCGGCGCGGTCATTACCCCCCATTTAAAATCAATGTCGGAGTTCGGTCACCTCAGCTTTGCCTCCAGCCTTTGCGGCAACTGTACGGAAGTATGCCCGGTGAAAATCAATATCCATGAAATGCTGTTGGAAAACAGGGCGATATTTGTGGATGAGGGCCACGCAGATCTGAAAGAAAAGGTCAGCTGGAAGTTATTCAAGATCGGCACTTCTTCAAAAATGTTTTTAGACATCCCACCCGCAAATATGAAGAACAAGGCGTTTAATAAATTTTTCGAACCCCTTTGGGGCAGTCACCGGGCGCCGCTTGTTTTTCCTAAAAAAACTTTTGCAAAATTGTGGAAAGAAAAGAGCAAGTCGAAATAGTCAATCATTATAAGTGCGTAGCGCCGGCTGGATCAGCCGGCGCTACGCACTTATAGTAAAGTTGAAAAATTACTCTTTCCTCGCTTTTGAAGGGAAGATAGAAATATTGATATACCGTCCAGGATGATCTTTAAGGTCTTCAGACAGTTTCCCCAATTCGGTAACCGTTTGGTTCAAGCTATTGTATAACTTAGGATCATTAACCAGCAACCCTAAGGTCCCCTCATTTTTATCCAATTTTCCCATCAGTGCATTCAGCTTCTGGGTGGTTGTTTCCAGGTTATTGATCGTTTGCTCGATCTTAGCCTCAGAGAATTGATGGGTTGCCTGCTCAGCGTTACCTAGTATCCGGTCTACGCGCCCGTCGTTCAGGCTGTTACTCACGCGTTGCAGGTTGCTGATGGTACCATTAGCATTGGTCATCAAGGAATTAATGTTACCGGATTGCTTTGCAAGAGATTGCGAAAGCACCTCGATCTGTTTCATCGCCAATTCTATGGAGGTAAGTATCTGCTCAATATGTTTGCCGGTGTTATCACTCACGACGCCTCTAAGGTCCGACATCAGGGTATCAGCATTATTGGTTACCCGGGTCAGGTTGTCCATTACACCCGGAACTCCCTGGGTAATACCGTCCATAATCCCAACCGCCTCCACGCCCTGGAGCACAGCTCCTTCTTTTGCAGGCGTTTTACTGGTTGAAGGCACCATACCGAGATTCTTAGCACCCGACAAGAGGTCAGAACCAACCTGCTCCACTTGCGAGCCCTCTGTAACTGTGAATTCATGATCTACCAGCATCACCACTTTAAACTTATGATCGGGTTGCATTTCCACTTCGGAAACTTTCCCGATCTGGTAACCATTAAGCATTACTTTCGAAGAAGTAGTCAACCCTTCTACATTATCGAAATAAGTAATATACTCTTGTTCCCTGGAGAAAAGGTTATTGCCTTTAAAAAAGTTAAACCCGAAGAAAAGGGCCATAATTGAAACTAAAGCTAATATACCTATCTTAATCTCATATCTTTTCTTACCTTCTGCCATAATTTTGCATATTTAGTTTATGCTGCAAAAATAGCTTCAATTATGTTTGCAACAGCAATTTGAGAAAATATTTTGATTTACCAGTTTCGGTAGTCGTTATTCCAGTGCCAGGATTCCGTTTTACTGCCTGCTTTAAAGAACTTATCCAGGCTGATATTGATCCCCAATTCGTTATAAGCGCCGGCAGTTGCCATTACTGAACGGCCATAATGCACCTGGAGTTTATTGAGGTATAAACTGCCACCGAAGCTAAACCCGGCCATGCCTTTCGTTTCTAAAGTACTCAGTTCAGAACGGCGCAGGTGGCTGTAAGCGACCATTATACCCAGCCTCTTACCCAAAGTCAGCTCCGCTCCCAGGTTAATATGGCGGAATAATTTATCGGCAAAATTACTTTTATTGTCCGTTGTTGCCGTATCGTTGTCGAAGAAATTCTTCTTTTTATCGGCGGGGTTATTGTAACGGATATCCCAGCGGTACAAGTGATGGGCGACAACGAAGATCTTAAGCGGCAAATTTTTCAATTCTTTTGTGAAACCAATGTTCAGGTCGAATGGCAAGGGTTCTGCCTGGTTATCGGGATTGTAGCGCTTGGTCATTACACCCATATTTCGGCCAACAATACCTAAAGTGATTTTATTGACGGTATCCATATAGGTAACCCCGACATCTGCCAGCAAAGCGCCTGCGCTGCGATCTGCAAGTATCGAATGTGCATATTTAAGCGTAGCACCGTAGCGCCAGTGGTCGCCGTAACTTCTCGAGGCGGATAGGTTCACCACTATGTCATTGGCCCTGACTTCGCCCATCGAGTTGCCATAAATATCTGCTGCCTGGAATTTGCCGTAATTCAGGCTTTGCACGCCCCCTCCAAAGGTGGTTTGCCACTTCGGTACATGGTAGGCATATTGCAGGTTCAGGGCTTTTATATCGGCATAGTACATATTATAATTAAAAGAAAGCTGGTTATGCAGTCCCGGACGGTACATTGAAGGGTTTTGCCAGGCCAGGCTGACATCCTGCGTCGGCATAGCCGGCGTCAGGCCGCCTAAAGCGGTGACATGAGCGCTATTGGCCACATTCAGGAACTCCATCGCATGCGTCCCGCCTAATACCTGTGCATAAAGGGGTTTGCCCAATGAAGTAAAGACGGCAGCTCCTAACAATAAATGTCTAAATAATCTCATAAAATAGCTAACGTAAAAGCCTAAAATTTAGGTATAATTCCCTGCAAAGTACGTTAATTTAACCTAATGCCCTGCAAGTAAACACTAATCATTTCGCTGAATACAACGTTAAATTTAGGGAACATTACAGATCCCGCGTGTATTTTCGGGCTTTAAAATGCATAGATTCTGTAATTTACAGTTTTAAAACAATTTATCCGGAGCGTTTAGATGAAAAACATACTTACCCCTCTATTTTTATTACTTACAGTGATCACCGGACATGGACAATCTTTAAGCTTCTCCAAAGCCCAGAAATTCAACCCTAATAAAGAACTGTTTTCCATAGGAGGTTGGGTTCAGGATCATCTGATGGTTTTTTATACCGAAAAAAACAAATCCTACCTTGATCTCTATGATGCGGGTATGACGAGAAAGGCTATTGTGTCCCTTAATTTCATGCCCGACGCACCTAAACAAGTACAACTGTTGCCGCAAGCAAACCAGAGTCTGTTGATTTACAGTGCGCAATTGAACAACAAAGAATTCTTCTACGTTTCCAGGCTGGACAAGGAGGGAAAAATCCTGGGACGCCCTAAAAGTATTGATACGGCCTCTCAAAACTTTTTCGGCAATACTAAGTTCAGCTACCAGTTTATCCATTCTGAAACCAACGATAAAGTAGGTGTTTTCAGCTACCGGATTAAAGACAACAAATTGTCTTTTCAACTGACGCTGGTAGACGATTCCCTGAATATCATCCACAGTTCGGCGCACACCGTACCTACAAAAAGTTTTTTTGATGTCGCACAGGTATTGCTTAAAGAAGATGGCCGTGTTGTGCTTCTAACTACAGACCTGGCCACCAATAAAAATGATGAAGTAGCAGAAGCCATGGTTTACGTAGTCACGCCTGAAGATAAATTTAAGGCCGGCATTAAAGCCCATCCTTTTGATTTCGGCGATATTTTTGTGGCCAATATTTTTTTGAAAGAAGATATCAATAATGCTAACCTGCTGCATTTTGCCGGTTTGACCAAAGGAAAAATGGGATCACTGGACGGCGTCTTTTCCGGAAAAATTGACCTGGGAGCGCAGAATAATGAACCGGTTGCAGGAAAAAACGTGCCTTTAGATAACAACATAAGCGGGGCCGGGCTCAACCAGAGAGGCATCATCCGGAATTTCGTGATCCAGGATATCATAGTGAAGAATGATGGCGGCTTAGTATTGGTTGCTGAAGCTTTTGCAAAAATTGTAAAAACCAATTATGCGGGGCCGGGCTACTACAATTGGGGCTATGGCAGTATGGGCACCACAAGGTATGTGGAGTACTACTACGGTAATATACTGATATTGAATATGGGCGCCGACCAGCACCTGACTTCCTTTAGCACCATTCCGAAATGGCAGCGATCTGAAGATGACTATGGTATTTACTCCTCTTACAGCCTTTTGAATACCGGCGCGAATATGGCTTTCGTCTACAATGATATGCTGAACCGCGGGTATAAAGTAAACAGTACGGTTGCCGGCCTGGACGGGCAGCAGGAGACTGCTGAAATAAGCACCCAAATGAAAGGCGATAACAGATGGGTGCCGAAAATGGGCAAACAGACCAGCGCAAAAGAAATGGTGATCCCCGTGCTCGGCGGCAATAAATTACAATTTGTAAAGATTAACTACTAATTTTAATTTACGGTATGTCTGTCAAGCATAAAATCCCTGGAATACTCATAAAATCCCGGATAGTAACCGGTTTGGTGCTGGTTGCACTGAGCTTTACGACCCTTCCGAATTTCAACTGGATCGCCATTAGCCTGATCAGCTATGGTTTACTCAGTGATATCTTTGATGGCATTATTGCCCGGCGATTAAATGTTTCGAACGAAAAGCTCCGGCGCCTGGACTCCAGCGCCGACCAGGTTTTCTTTATTTGTACCGCAATAGCAGCGTATATTCATGCTCCTGCTTTTTTTAAAGATAATTGGTTTAAAATTGCCTTTTTGCTCGGTGCTGAAGCTCTTTGCTACGTGGTGAGCTTTTTAAAA
The DNA here is from genome assembly GCA_964277835.1 of uncultured Edaphocola sp. Classification (GTDB taxonomy): domain Bacteria; phylum Bacteroidota; class Bacteroidia; order Chitinophagales; family Chitinophagaceae; genus Edaphocola. The sequence continues at coordinate 6,065 of CAXYKQ010000027.1, forward strand.
TTCAGGAAGGAAGTGGCTACCCATTCCATCGGGGCTAAGATATGGACTTTGTTCCTCTTTTCGACATTAGTCCAGGTGATCGCTCAAGGCCGGTCGGCGATAATATTTGAATTTTGTTTCTGGACCGGGATCGCCAGCAGGGCAGAAATAATAGCGATCCTTTTCACTTTAAAAAAATGGACCAATGATGTGCCCAGCATTGTTCATGCCCTTCAATTACGAAAGGGGAAACCGATCAGGCGCAACAAACTGTTTAACGGCTAAATAATCTGAACTTCCCGCTCCAGGGTAATTCCAAACTTCTCTTTTACCGATGCTATAATCCTGGCAGAGAGCTCAAATATTTCAAGCCCTTTGGCATGACCATAATTCACCAATACCAAAGGTTGTTTGGGATGCACCCCGGCATCTCCCTGGCGAAATCCTTTCCAATTGCATTGCTCGATGAGCCAGGCCGCCGGGATCTTTGTCTTATCTTCCCCTATTTTATAACCCGGGGCGTCGGGATAATCCGCTTTAATAGCTATATATACTTGGTTGTCCACTTCGGGATTTTTGAAAAAGCTGCCGGCATTGCCCACCACTTTAGGATCGGGCAATTTTGCCGACCTGATCGCAATAACCGCATCCGCGACTTCTTTTATCCCGGGGGTCTCCACTCCCATCTTCTGTAACTCTTCCTTTATATTTCCGTATGAAGTATTTAATGCCGGAGTTTTAGATAATTTCCATTCCACCTCTGTAATGATGTACTTGCCTTTAAGAGATTGCTTGAAAATACTGTCCCGGTAACCAAACCGGCAATCTTCTTTATCGAGGCAGTTAAAACCGCCCTTTTCGATATCCCAGAAGTGTACCCGCTCGATCAATTGTTTCACTTCTACTCCATAAGCACCGATATTTTGTATCGGGGCGGCACCCACCGTACCGGGTATCAGGGCCAGGTTCTCGATCCCGCAGTATTGCCGGCTAATACAATACATAACAAATTCATGCCACACTTCGCCTGCGCCGACCTTCAACCGCACCTCTGTAGCATCTTCGGCGGTCAACTCTATTCCTTTGATTTCATTTTTGATCACCCACTGACCGGGGTGCCGGGTAAAGAGCATATTGCTGCCGCCGCCCAACACCAGCATCGGGATTCCTTCCGGAGCAACATCCGCCAGGATAGCACAGTCCTCCCTTTGTTTAAGTACGGAAAACCAGGGCGCCGTTACGGACATGCCGAAAGTGTTGAGTTGATCTAAAGGATAGTCTTTTTCAATATTTATCATGAAACGCGAATATGATGTTAATAGACAACTGGATGGCTGATGCATTAGAGCCGATCCATACCGAACTTATCTGCCAGGCTGGCCAGATCGGCAAGCACCTCTTCATGAAGTGGGATCCCGTTTTCTGCCCTTTCTTTTTCGTAAGCCCGCTCAGGATCGCCCGGTATCAATACCTTTTGGTCGCAGGAAACCGGTTCCGCATCCCGGAAGCGACCAATCCAGCGGTCCATTTCTTCCAGGAAACTCTCTTTTGAACGGAAAGCATCTACGCGCATCGCGCCGAAAAAGTGCCCGAGTCCCGCTCCCGGCATGTTCTGCGGCAAAGGTACGTAAGCAGGAAAAGGAGGCGCCCACGGACCATAAGACGCTCCGCCCAGCACGCCGGAGAGGATATCTACAATACTGCCTAAGGCATAGCCTTTATGACTACCGTGTACCCGATCACCGCCCAGGGGCAACAAAGCGCCCTGCTGCTTTAATATGTTCGCATCCCGGGAGCTCGCGCCATCCTTATCCTGAACCCATCCATCAGGCGTGTCTTCTTTTTTTCTTTGTAAAATCTCCAGCTTACCATTTGCTGCCGTGGTGGTAGCCATATCCGCTACAAAAGCCGGTTGATTTTTTGCCGGGATCGCTACGGCAATAGGGTTAGTGCCGAGCATTCGCTCTTTAGAAAACGTAGGGGCTACGAGCGCACTTGCATTGGTCAGGGCAATCCCTATCATATCTTCTTCCAGGGCCATCATTGCATGAACACCCGCGATACCGAAATGATTACTGTTTTTAACCGCTACCCAGCCGGTACCCACTTCTTTTGCTTTACTGATCGCCAATTCCATCGCGTAGGGAGCCACCACCAGGCCTAACCCGCGATCTCCGTCTACAGTAGCGGTTGAGGGAGTCTCATGTACCATACTCACCTGTGGCACGGCGTTAACCCTTCCGGCCTCCCATAAGCGGACATAGCCGATCAGGCGTGCAATACCATGGCTGTCAATGCCGCGCATATCTGCGCTGAGCAATACTTTAGCGGCGACAAGTGCATCTTCTTTAGGACAACCTATTTTTAAAAAAATGGTACAGGAAAAATCAAATAGGGCCTGGTAACTAAAGGTCATAACTTTAATTTCTTTCGTTTCGGTAATAAGCGGTGAAATTAGTTATTTTAAAGTAGTCCATTACGAAAACTTTGTACCCATACAGTCCATTATAAAAAATCAATCGCTTAAATTTGTAGCTAATTAAAAGCACACATAAATTATGAAACGCATCATCGTAATGATCGCCGGGGCAACTTTACTATTGAGTGCCTGCGGCAATGAGGACAACAGGACACCGGGACAACACCTGGATGCCGCTATCGACAGTACCAAAGAATTTGGTAAAGAGGCGGCGGAAAAAACCGACAAAGCGGCCACTGAGCTGGGCGAAGACGTTAAAGCGGGAACGCAATCTGCAGCGCACGAATTCGAGGCGGGCGTAAAACAGCTGGACAAGGACGCTAAGCAAGCCGGAGCAGAAGTTGC
>CAXYKQ010000028.1:0-8612 GCA_964277835.1 uncultured Edaphocola sp.
TGAATGGCAGGTGAAAAGTGAATAGTGAAAAGTGAATAACAACACGTCTTTTCGAGCGAAATGCAATGTAGTCGAGAAATCTCAATAGTGATTAGTGATGAATGGCAGGTGATGAGTGAATAGAGAAAAGTGAAAAGTGAATAACAACACGTCTTTTCGAGCGAAATGCAATGTAGTCGAGAAATCTCAATAGTGATTAGTGATGAATGGCAGGTGAATAGTGAATAGAGAAAAGTGAATAACAACACGTCCTTTCGAGCGAAATGTAATGTAGTCGGGGAATTTCATTAGTGATGGGTGATATACAAAGAGGACGGGAAATTGCTACGCAATTTCCCGTCCTCTTTGTATTAAAATATGATCTGGCTTATGGAATACGGAACGCGGTTTCGCATTTGATCTCGGAAAGCACGATATTACTTTGGAAATGATCAATATGGGGCAGGGTAGAGAATACATCAACCAAAAATTGGTTATAGGCTTCTATATCCTGTACAACAATCTTCATCAGGTAGTCATATTGACCTGAAAGTGTCACTGCTTCTACTACTTCGGGGATTTCCCTAACGGCAGATTCAAATTGCATTTGTGCTTCTTTAGATTGCTCTTTAAGCGTAAGGCTGCAATAGGCAACCACTTTTAATCCCAATGTATTCCGGTTCAACAAGGCTACATAGCCGCTGATGATACCGGCTTCTTCCATGTTTTTAATTCTCTCATAGGTAGGAGTGAAAGAAAGCTGGATCCTGGAAGCGATCTCTTTAACGGAAAGCTTGGCGTCTTTTTGCAGGATCTCTAAGATCTGTTTGTTTTTGTCGTCTATTTGATATTTCATGTAATTATCTATTCGTCAAATATATTAAGTTTCTAATAGGTTGCAGGCATTTAAGCCTATAATTTTTATTATTTTTTGATTAACCGGCTATTGCATTATATTCAATGACCATCTTACGATCTAAATTTTGTCCAATACACTTTTGGGTGTTTTCGGGCCTCTGTCCATACGGGCAAAAAGGCTGATAAAGAAACCGATTACCATAATAATAATTCCAGTCCATAACAACCAGATTAAAGGGAAAATAAGCGCCTTCATCACAATATAATCATCCTGTTGCGCTCTTTGCCTGATCCCTAATTTAAAGGTTTTTTGCTCCGGATCAATACTTTCCACCCTGATCTGAGTACCCAAAGCATTTAAAGAGTCGGATACAAAACCGGTTTCATTTCCTTTAACGTAAAAAACAGGTTGTATAGTACCTAATTTACCACCAATATCATAACCGGTGAACTGGAAGGGAACCGCGGCATCGTGCCCTTCATTTTTATACGCGGCATTAGTGATTTTACCACCAATGGTGTCCAACACAAAAAAGCCGTTATCCACGAAAACCGTGTCGTGCTGGCGCACCTCAATTGTACGGAAGACGGAACTGTCCTTCTCTTTTGGTGCAAATGAATTGACATAAATAAAGATGTCTTTATCCCAGTAATGCTTTGCATCAGGGTTGGAACTTAAGCCTTTTTGCCCTTTAGGGTTTACAAAAGCATCGGGGTAAAGCATAAAACGCTCCGTTGTCTTGCCGGTAAGTGCATCGACTTTCTCAAACCTTACTTTGAAAAAGGTAATCGGCGGATCATTGTGTGTATCGGCGCTGTCACCGAGGTAAGTCACCAGGTATTCGCCCATAGGAATGGAGGTATTGCGATACAGCATCACATTATTGCGGCTTTCAAAAGCATTTTCCTCAAAAGTTTCTTTACCGAAATTCAATACCTTACCGCTGATGTCTTTAGAGATCACTTCTTTTTTGTAACCTGAAAAAAGAATGCCTAACAGGATCATCGCAAAGCCGATATGGGTTACAGAACCGCCTGCTTTTTTTAAATTGCCTTTTTGAGCGGTGAACAAATAAGTAATATTGGCAAAGAAGGCATACAGCGACACCACCAGGAAAACCATATACTGGATGTGCGCGATTTTCTGCTGGTAAACCACGAGCGAACCAATGACAATACTCGCCAGCAGCATCGCCCCGTTGTTCATCCAGAAACCTTTCATGTTGGCCGTCTTTTTATATTTAAGGTACTGCGTTCCGGCTGTAAGGAGGGCAACGATAATGGCGAACCATACCTGTATTTCGTTATAATAAGTTACTACGTCGGTTGGCGGCGCTACGTCATTACCGGTGATGGCTTTATATAAAGGCGCCCAAACCGGCAAAGAGGTCATAAAGATGATGTGAATTGAACTGATCAGGAAAGCGATAGAACCGATCAGCATCCAGAATTCACGACTGTTGCCCGCTTCTTCACCGGCAATATGCGGCATTTTTTTCCATTGACGGATCATCAATACCAGGCCCATAACAAGGATGAGAAGCATGGCGATCACCAGGTGCCACTTCATGGAAGCGCCTTCACCGGTAAATGCGTGCACCGAAGTGTCGCCCAGGATGCCGGTACGTGTCAGGAAGGTGCTGTACCAGATCAGGAAATATTGAAGAATAAAAAATACAAGCGTGATTTTCAACGATCTGCCGGTACTTTTATAAATAATCAATGTGTGTACCGCAGAAATAATGATCAACCAGGGCACCAGGGAAGCATTTTCTACCGGGTCCCAGGCCCAGTAGCCGCCAAAGTTCAAACTCTCATAAGCCCATGCGCCACCCATCATAATGCCCATGCCTAAGATACCTCCGGCCGCGAGGGTCCACCTCAGTGCCGGGTTGATCCAGGTTTTATATTCTCCCTTCCACAGTGCGGCAATCGCATAGGCAAAAGGGAACAGGGTTAAGGCGAAGCCTAAAAACAGGATCGGCGGGTGAATGACCATCCAGTAATTCTGCAAGAGCACATTCAACCCGTTACCATCGGTTATGAATTCAAGGTAATTCGCTTGTTTCAGGATCGGGGCATCCATTTCATTGCGCAGCAATGTGAACGCGGAAGCTCCTATTTTCGTATCGCCAATGTAAATACCCAATTGCAGGCTTACCAAGATGGCTTGTACGATTAAAACGACCACCATTACTTTACTTTCCCATTTGCCACCTTTAGCAATCACGAAGAAGCCTAGAATAGCATGCCAGAATGTCCACAACAGGAAGCTTCCTTCAGAGCCTTCCCAGAAGCAGGAAAGCAGGTATTTTGCTTTTAAACCTTTGGAACTGTGGCTGTAAGCGTAGGAATACTCGAAAAGGTGGTTTTGAATGATGTAAAATAGGGTGAGGAAGATACCAATTACAGCGAAGGCATGCAAAGTGTAACTGATGCGGGCGATTTTTTGCCAGCTGAGCGATAATTTCAGGTCTTTTAACTCATATTTATTGACCTGCAGGTAACTGAAAATGGCAAATAATGAGCTGATGAATGAAAATACTAATAAAAATTGACCTAACTGGCCGGGCAATAAATGCTCTCCAATGAATTGAGTTTCCAAGTCTTGAAAAAATTAAAAGGGTGTCTGAGAGATGAGGAACTAGTTTGTACTGGGGTTCTGGGCCACTACAATCTGGTCTTCTTCATATTTTGATGGGCACTTCATTTGAATTTTTTCACAATGGAAGATGTCATTTTTTACAAACCCGGTCATTACCAAAGATTCCGAACGTTCGAAATCCTGGGGTTTGGTACCTTTAAATACGACCTGCAAAGGAGTACCGGCTTTATCAATAGCATGGAAGACAAATTTATTGGCATCTTTTAAAGGGTCGTATACCATCGCCCGGGTGGTATCGAGGCTGCCCATCACTACGAAGGTTTTACCTTCTTGCTCAGCGGCGGATTTGAAGGTTTCGTAAGAACTCAGTTTGCCAAACATAGAAACAGCCAGTCCGAGGACTATGGCAATGGCGAGTAAAAAAATAATGCTAGTCTTCTTCATGATACATCAAATTAAAATTTGATTTTTAAAAATTGCACGCAAATTTAAGCTTTTTAATCCTTTAAAAGCTCCTAACTCTACAGTACTTCAGCTAAAAAAGTTAATTTTTTTTAGATTTAACAGATATTAGGCTTTTGCCTGCTCAAATTCGAATTGTGCTTTTGCTATTTTAATTTCGGTATAACTGTATTGTGCACCCAGCCTGTCTTTTAAAACCGTAAGTCCCGCATCCGGGTTATCTGCTATTTCCCGTAAAATAATGCCCATCTTTGCCGGGTCCATTAGTTTTCGACCTTCCAGTCTGCCCTCCATGACGGCGAAGCTGAGGTGGGTATAGATCGTTTCGGTACTCAATCCACGGATTTCGGCGATCTTTTCCGGGCTTTTTCCTTCCAGGAAAAGTTCCAGGCTTATTTCTTTGGACGCCGGCTGTTTTTCTCCGCCCGCTGCTTCTTTGTTCTCCGGTAAAGGAACCGCACGGAACATTTTATTGACCTCCTGGATGACCGATTGGATGCCCGCATTGCCGGCAAGTCCCAGGGCTACCGCCGCTGCCTGCTCGATTTGTATGCGCTTTTTCTCGGTGATCTGCCAGAGCTGTTGCACCTCCTGCACATATTTTTTGCTTTTCGCCTTTAATTGAAAGGTTTTGATATGTTCCTGCGTCGCCGACAACACCGGGTTCAAAATGTTTAAGAACCACACAGCGCCGGCCTGTACGCGTTCACTTAATTTATGATATTTTTCTTTAGTATGTTCATTGATAATCTGCTTTAAAGTAGGTTCAAATTTTTGGCCGGTGCTGTCCAGCGACCTCAATTGTTCCAGTTGCGCCAAAGCGAATGCTGAAGCCAGGTCTTTTTCGGGTATTGCCCGTCGCACCAGGTCTTTCGTGAATTCCAGCCATTGATCATAGACTTCGGTAAAATCGAAGGCGGTAGCTACCGATTGTTCCGCAAATACCTGCTGGCTGAGCATCAGCATATTGTCCATGGCATCTGCGTCGCTTTCTTTTTTCGCAAATTCAAGAATGCGCGGGTCGGTATGGATGCTGCCGGCTGCGATCCGGGATTTGAGTACGAGCCCACTTAATGAGGTCAGGCGGGAAAGAGCTACATATACCTGCCCCGGCGCGAAAGATTGCCCGGCATCAATAATGGCCTTATCAAAAGTAAGTCCCTGGCTTTTATGGATAGTAACCGCCCAGGCCAGCCGGATGGGATATTGCGTATAAGTGCCTAATTCAATCTCTTTGACCTCATCCGCTTCTTTATTATAATCGTACCGCAGGTTTTTCCATTCTTCGGGTTCCAGCACCAGGTCTTTATCTTCGTTCAGGAAGCGAACGGTGATCTTTTTATTAGGACCGTCCAGGGCAGCGATGGTGCCGATCTTACCATTGTAATAGCGGCGCTCTTCTCCCTTGTCGTTTTTGATGAACATGATCTGGGCGCCCTCTTTCAGGACCAATTTGTCTTCTACGGGATAGGCCTGGGGCGGAAACTCACCGCTGACTTTAGCTTCAAAGATCACCGGTTCCGCCAGGATTTGCTCCAGGGCAGATTGGTTGATCTCATCCGCTTTATAGTTATGCGTGGTCAGCGTAATATAACCGGTGTGGGCATCGGGTATGAAGTAAGGATCATAATGTTCATTGAGTATTTCCAGGTCTTCGGATTCTACTTCGTTATTCCGGATGCGGTTCAGTATCTTAATGAATTGCTCATCATTTTGCCGGTAGATCTTTTTGAGTTCTATATAGACCGGCTCTGCATCCTTCATGACCAGTGCATCAAAAAAGTAGGGCGAGTTATAGACCTCTTTCAGGTGTTCCCAGTCTTCATCTTTTACCACCGGGGGCAGCTGGAACATATCGCCGATAAAGATCATCTGTATACCGCCGAAAGGAGTGTCGGGCTTCCGGCGCACCATGCGCAGCAATGCGTCAATGGCATCTAAAATATCGGCACGTACCATGGAGATCTCGTCAATAATGAGCGTGTCAAGGTTTTTGATAATATCCCGCTTTACCTGTGACAGTTTAGCTTTTTCAAATAGCTGGTGTTTGTTGTAGACATTGTTGTGACCGCCGCCCCATACTGTTTTCGTGGTAGGGATATAGGTGCCGAAGGGTAAGAAGAAAAACGAGTGTATGGTACTTCCCCCAGCGTTGATCGCTGCCACGCCCGTAGGCGCCAGTACGGCCATACGTTTATGGCTGTGCTCCCGTATGTATCTCAAAAAGGTAGTTTTACCGGTACCCGCCTTACCGGTCAGGAACACGGGCTGGTTGGTATGGTTGACGAAGGAAACTGCTTTTTCGAATATGGGATTACTTTCCATTAAGTAGGAGCTTGACGCGAGGGATTAAATAATAATTGTACTCTGCAAAAATACATGAAAAGAAATTGATGCCCTCTTTTTAGCGGTGTTTCATGAAGCAGAGAAGCAAATACAGCAATGAAAAAACGGTCAAGCTTAAAACTCAACCGTTATAATAATATCAGGCGTGTAAACCTTAAGTCGTCATATTTCCGCTGGCATTAGCTGCATTGCGGAACAGCATTATATCTTTATCAAATAAATAAATACCGCCCTTGTCGTCGCCTACCAATTCGAGTTTGTCATTCAAGGTACGGGCCAGTGCTTCTTCTTCCAGTTGCTCGGTTACATACCATTGCAGGAAGTTGTGTGTAGAGAAGTCTCTTTCGCCCAGGCAAAGGCCTACCAATTCATTGATGCTTTCTGAAACGGCGATCTCGTGCTTCAGGAATTCTTCAAACACCCGCTGCAAAGATTGGAAGGTAATATTGGGCTGGCTTAATGCCGGTACCACCGCGAAACCGCCGCGCTCGTTGATATAGCGGATCAGTTTCAGCATGTGAATCCGTTCTTCGTCACTCTGTTGATAAAAGAAATTGGTCACGCCATCCAAACCGGGTTGGATTTCTGCCCAGCTGGCCATCGCTAAGTAGGCCTGGGAGGAAGCCGCTTCCATAGCTACCTGTTTATTTAATGCTTCCTGGATTGTCTGAGATAACATAGTATTTTGTTTTTTAGCTGAATTTCAAAGGTAAGTAAAATCTGTAAAAATAGTTGAGCAAGTGCTACAGTCAATGTTGATTTTGCTAATTATCGCTTATTTTAATTGCCTGATCAACTGTTGTAATTTCTTTGTTTTTGCCGGGTAATCTTCAACATCCTTCAACCGCATGCTGATGAGCTCCTTTAATGCTGCTGCATACTCCCCCTCTGTAACCGATGCGGCGCTTTTAGCATAAGCAGGCAATTGGTTTACCGGGGCTTTCAAGACCTCGTCTAATAATAAAGTAAGGCAGGTATCTTTATAAGCGGTGTGCTTTGCCAGTTCGGTGAGCATCTTCACGTATTGATCCCTGGCGATGACGGATTCGCCATCAGCAATCAGCGCGAACAGGCCCAGGTGTTCGTAGGCCATCTCCGGCTTAAACGTGGCCATAGGGGTAAGCATGAAAAGAGTAGCCCAGGCAACTTTTACATTTTTGTCGGCAAGTATATTTAAGAAATCGGGGTAGTAGGGCACCAACGCTTCCGGCGTACTTTCCGAGATCTTTTTCAGCGCTTTGACAGCGACCATTTTCTCTATAAACGTTCCTTTTTGCAAGGTGTTGATCCATTCTTTGATCGTATCAGCAGGCATAAATTATACAGTCAGTGTTTTTATTTTCATCCGGAAATATTGGTCCAGTTTCAGCAATAGTTCCAATTGGGAACGGCTACGTCGCTGGCTGACCGCAGATTGCTTGATCCGGAGCCATTCCGCCAGTTCCTGCTGACTCTTTTCGGGGAACAGCAGGCATAACTCTACGATCTCTGCCTCAGCCAGGCTCCATTGATTCATATTCAGTAAAGCAAATTCCAGTAAGAGATTGAATTCCCCGTCGAATAACTCATGGCCCGTATGGACTTGCAGGGAAGGTTTTTGCGGTATTTTATCACTTTTATCCCACCCGGTATGGCTAATGGCGGTACCTTTCATTTTGCGTAAGCCTTCATACGGTTCCCCGGTCGTGCCAATGCCGATCCTTAATTCGATATCAAGGTCTTCAACCTGCCGGAAGATGGATTTTATGATCATTGCCACAAATAAACTCTCCTCCGGGTAATTAACCCGCAGCAGGAAGGCATTGCCGCCAAATATTTCCCATTTTAAAGGAGTATCTCCGAAACTGGCAAAAAACTGCTTTAATTTAAACAGCCAGGTATTGGGATTTACCTTCCAGGAGTTCACTATTCTGCCACTGATTACTGCTATCAAGTCGTCTGTTTTTAAAAAATTAATCGGATGCCGGATAAATATAGCGATTTGTTTACCTGGTTTTTCAGAGATTATCGGGAAATTAACTGTACTGAACTTTTCTTTTGAATTCAATAACAAAAAATTTACTTTTGCAATCTGTTTCAAAAATAGAATTTCTCATGCAACCATCAGTAAAAATCTTTGCCGGTAATAACTCCCATCAACTAGCAGAAGATATTGCGAAAGCAGCTGGCAAAAAGTTAAGCCAGGTAACCATTCAAAAATTCAGCGATGGTGAGTTCCAGCCAAGATTTAATGAATCAGTAAGGGGTGATCATGTTTTTATTGTTCAGTCCACGACTCCTCCTTCCGATAACCTGATGGAGTTGTTAATGATGATTGATGCGGCACGCCGTGCATCTGCAGGTTACATTACCGCCGTAATCC
>CAXYKQ010000029.1:0-3901 GCA_964277835.1 uncultured Edaphocola sp.
TTCTTCTTTCTTAACGGAAACTAACTCGAAAAAATCTGGTAAGCCTTCAGGCATGGTCAGGCTGATCAACTCTAAATAGGGGTCTTGCAAAACTGTAACATTTAATGTTGCAAAGAAATCACTTTATTTTAAAATCCCCCAGACTTTCCGCTTGATCCCCCAAATCCTTGCTTTAGCGCAGAAAAAATACCTTTTAAACGAAAATAGCGCACCTTAGTGCGCTATTTGTGATCCCGCTGGGACTCGAACCCAGGGCCCATACATTAAAAGTGTATTGCTCTACCAACTGAGCTACGGAATCATTCCCCGTCAACCAAAACCGCTGTTGCTGTTGCGTTTAATGGACTGCAAAGGTAAAGCAGCAATTTTATTCCTCCAAATTTTATTTTAATTTTTTTAAAAAACCAAGACGATAAACCTTTAAAAGCTTGAAGCCAATCGTTCAACTTTGATCAATCCTGTCGGCCTCTCCTTGCTCCATTTCCTTTCTCCTGTTGCTCCAATTGATGCCTTAAATCATCAATGATGCTTTGTAAATCCCTGATACGCTCTTCCTTTTCGGCAATCAACCGTTCATACAAGTGCTCTTTCGAATCATCTAAATAGTGTTCATACGGCTCACGGGTATTAGACTCTTCCCCTTTTATCATCCCGCCCTGGCCTGTAAGCAACCAGGCTGCATTTATTTCGGGGAATGCCTTTAAGATATTCTCTAACTTGTCCACACCTATAGTTTTGTTATGTTTCAGCTGGCTGGCCAGGGACCCGTTAGACATCCCGGCGTCCCGCTCCATAGCACTAACCGTAATTCCTTTATACTCAATATATTTCTTAATCCTGCTCATGGTATTTTCACCCATTCCTGTAAATATTTAGAAAATTTCTTATAAAATATTTGGACACTAGGAAATATCTTATAATATTTGTAGTGTTAAACAACGTAACATTTTAATCAAATGAACAAAGGTAGCTCAAAAAAATATGACGCAAAGCGTGCCGAGGTGGTAAAGTTTATAGCCAAAGAAATGGGCGTAACTCCAGGCTACGTGCGCCAATGCATCGCCGGCACCGCCACATCTGGCAGGGCAGAGGCCATAAAAAGGGCCTTCAATAAAAAATACGCCGAAGTACAGCAAGTGCTTTCCTGATCGCTCAAAGAAAGTCATAGCCCACCTAAACCCCTCGCGAAGTCAAACCATGAAAAAAATCAGCAAACTAAAATCATCAGGCAATTAAAGCCCTTTCACAATGCTTACTCCCCGGCCCCCTCTTACCCGCTTAAACAAACAGTTAGGCTTGCCACCGCTATAAGGGCCCGGGCATATCGAGGCGAAGAGCCGCCGCTATACAGGCCGTTCATAGTTTCCTAAAACCAAACCGCTGCTGCACAAATGAAATATACTTTTTACAAACAACTGGACCTGATGGACTGCGGCGCCACCTGCCTGCGCATGGTCGCCCGGCAATATGGTCGTGATTACAGCATCAAAAAGCTCCGTCGTATCTGCGAAACCGGGAAACAAGGCGTCAGTCTCTACGCCATCAGCTATGCCGCCGAGCAGATCGGCTTCAATACCCTGGGGGTGAAAGCGCGCATAGAAGACCTGGAGGAAGTACCCGTACCCGCTATCCTGCATTGGCAGGACAGCCACTTTATCGTATTGCACCGAGTAAAAAAGCCCCGTTCCGGCATCCAGCAAGCCCGTTTCACAATTGCCGATCCCGCCAGCAACGGGCTTATGACCATCGGCTACAATAGTTTTAAAGAGATGTGGCTGGGAAAGGAAAACCAGGAAGGAATAGCCCTCCTGCTGGAGCCGACGCCGGACTTTTATAAAACAGGTGAGGAGCAGGAGGAGCCGGGAAAAAATAGCATAGGCTGGAATACCTTGTCGGGCTATCTCTTACAGCATAAAACCTATTTATTAAGGATATTACTGGCCCTGGCTGCAGCCAGTCTTTTCCAGCTGCTGATCCCTTTCTTAACCCAGGGTATCGTAGACCGTGGCGTAAACATGCAGGACCTTAATTTTGTACACCTGGCGCTTGCCGCGCAATTTATCCTCATGTTTGCCGGCGCCCTCGTGGAGTTTTCCCGGCAGGGATTGCTGCTGTATATTTCTACCAGGATCAATTTATCCTTACTAACCGATTTCTGGAAAAAACTCATGCGCCTGCCCATCTCCTATTTTGACACCAAGCAAACAGGGGATATCATGCAGCGCATCGCTGACCAGCACCGTATAGAGCAGTTTCTTGCGGGCAACAGCATCAACATTCTTTTTTCGGCGATCAACCTGCTCGTCTATTCCTTCGTAATGCTGCTGTATAGCGTGCCCGTGTTCTTCATATTCCTTGCAGGCAGCATTTTATACTTGCTCTGGATCACCCTCTTCCTTAAAGCAAGACGGAAGCTCAACTACAGGCAGTTCGCCCTGTCGGCCAAAGAAAACTCCGCAACCCTGGAAATGGTGCAGGGCATGCAGGAGATCAAATTGTATAATGCCGAGACCCCCTTTCGCTGGAAGTGGGAAAATATGCAACGGAGCTTGTTTCGCATCAGCTTCAAAAATTTGAGCCTGGCCCAGATGCAGTCTGCCGGGGCTTTATTGATCAATGAAGGCAAAAACCTGTTGGTAACAGCTATTGTTGCTACAGCCGTTATCAAAGGAGAGTTGAGCCTGGGCGCTATGCTCGCGATACAGTACATCCTGGGCGCCTTGAACAGCCCGGTACAGCAATTCACAGGGTTTATACAGGAACTGCAGGATGCTAAAATATCCCTGGAGCGGCTGAATGAGATCCATGCAGAAGAAGATGAACCGCAAGTGCGGGACCGCCAGCGATTGCCGGCACCGCCCGGGCCTACCGGCATTTCCATCTGTGACCTGAGCTTCGGGTACTTCTCCGGCGAAGACGAAAAAGTACTCAAAAATATCAGCCTGGAAATCCCTGCGGGTAAAGTCACGGCGATAGTAGGCATGAGCGGGAGCGGAAAGACCACCTTGCTCAAAGTACTTCAAAAATTCTATGATGAAAAATACCGGGGCGAAATAAAAGTGGGCGCAGCAGGAAGCGGTGCTGTAGCGCAGGAACTCAGGGAGATCGTACCCAAAACATGGCGCGAACAGATAGGCGCCGTAATGCAGGATGGCTTTATTTTCAATGAAAGCATTGCGGGCAATATCGCTGTAGGTATTGAAGAGCCGGACCGGCAAAGACTGGAATACGCCGCAAATATAGCCAATATCAACGGGTTCATCCGCGACCTGCCACTCGGCTTCGATACCAAAATCGGTACGGAAGGGGTAGGCGTAAGTATGGGGCAGCGACAAAGGATCCTCATCGCAAGGGCAGTTTACAAAGATCCCGGCGTACTTTTCTTTGACGAAGCGACCAATTCACTGGACGCCAATAATGAGAAAGTAATCCTCGAAAACCTCGAATCTTTCTTTTCCGGCAGAACCGTCGTGGTGGTAGCGCATCGCTTAAGTACGGTGAAGAATGCGGATAAGATCGTCGTGCTGGAGCAGGGGTGCATTGTAGAAGAAGGTACACATACCACACTTACCGGCCTCAAAGGCAAATACTACGAGCTGGTAAAAAATCAACTCGAACTCGGTAACTAAAAAATATTACTGACTTATGGATGACATTAAATTAAGCGGCTTTGCCAGGTATGGTACTTTGCTGACCGTTGCTGCCATATTGCTTACCGGAGCAATGAGCTGGGTTCTCAAATACCCGGAAACGATCAGCACCCGGTCCCGGCTCAGTGGTACCAATGCGCCCAAACCTATCATTGCCCGGATCAATGCAAAAGTGACCGCATTGAAAAAGTTGGCCGGAGATACGGTGCAGGAAGGAGAGATCATCGCCACGCTGGAAAGTACTGCCAGCA
>CAXYKQ010000030.1:0-4742 GCA_964277835.1 uncultured Edaphocola sp.
CATACCTGTCCCGGTTCAACAGCCTGTATCACATCCGTATTGAAAGCATAGAACAGCCAGCGAAAGATGGTGTAGAACAACACCAGGATCAGCAGCTGATACAGTATTTTTTGGACCGATAATCTGATAAACGACATGAAAGCACTAAAAATAAAAACGTTGCCGGATTCTCTTCCAACAACGTTTTCCTGTCAAAAAATGTTTTAAGGATGCAGTTCCTTGTATTTGGCTGCTACTTCTTTTAAGTGAGCAATGAATTTAGGAATAGAAGGGTCATACGAGTACCCTTTCGGGTGCAATTGTACTTCTTCCGCATCTACAAAGAAGTAGAACGGCTGCGTATTTGCATTGAATTTCGTGGCCTGGTAATCCTCGTTTTTATCGCCTACCGTAACAATTCGTGAACCTAATATTTTAGAATCATACTGCTCATTTTCCGGCAGGGTAACCCCGTCGAAATCACAATATAGCGAAACAACTACGAATTCTTCCTTGAGCAAGCGCATCACTTCCGGGTCTGACCATACCTGGCCCTCCATTTTACGGCAATTGATGCAGTTAATGCCGGTAAAGTCGAGCATGATCGGCCTCTTTAATTGTTTGGAAGCTGCTTTTGCCTCGTCCAGGTCAAAATAAGTCACCAGACCGTATTTTTTAGCCACTTCCGGTTCATACATCATTAGCCGGTCCGCATATTTTACCGGTTTAGGCCCGGGAAAGTCACTGTGCGCGGTTCCACCGCCGGTTGCCGGGGCATTGCCTCCCACAATGAAGTCCTGGGTACCCATCGGCGGAACGAATGAGCTTACTGCTTTTAAAGGCGCTCCCCACATACCCGGTAACAGGTATACCGCAAAGGTTAAAGAAGAAATCGCCAATACCAGCCTGGGTACAGAAATATAAGAGATACCGAAATGATTTTTCGGCAATTCACTATCATGAAAGAAACTCAGTTTGCCCAGTAGATAGATGCCAAGCAATACGAAGATGATCACCCATATCGCGATAAATACCTCGCGGTCCAGTAAGCGCCAGCCTTGCGCCAGGTCTGCATTGGACAGGAATTTTAAGGCTAAAGCCAGCTCTACAAAACCTAAAGTAACTTTTAGGGCATTTTGCCAGCCACCCGGCTTTTCCAGGTTTTTCAGGTAAGAAGGGAAAATAGCAAAAATAGTGAAGGGCAGTGCAATCCCCAAACCGAAGCTGCCAAAGCCCACCAAAGGACCCATTTACCCCCGGTAGCCGCACCAACGATCAGCGGGCCCAGGAAAGCGGAAGTACAGGAGAAAGATACCAGTACCAGGGTCAATGCCATAAAGAAGATCCCGCCATAGCTACTGCTGTTTGACTTGGAGCCCATTTTATTGGTCCAGCTGGACGGGAGGGTCAACTCAAATGCTCCCAGGAAGGAAAACGCAAATATGAGGAACAATGCAAAGAAGAACAGGTTAGCAATCCAGTTGGTCGCTAAATTGTTGAGCGCATTTGCCCCGAACGCAGCAGTAAGACCTAAGCCCAAAGCCGCGAAGATGACAATAATGGAAAAAGAATAAAATAAAGCGTTTTTAATCCCCTGGGATCTTGAGCTTACTTTCTTGGTAAAGAAACTCACCGTGATCGGGATCATGGAGTAGATACATGGGGTCAGTACCGCCAACAGGCCGGCGCCCAGTCCTGCTACAAAAATCATCCAAAGGGAGTTGGTTTCTTTTTTCGGTGCATCCGGCGCTCCCGGTCCTTTGCCCGCTGCAGCAGCACCTTTATCCCCACCGCCAACAGCCGCGACGGTTTTCGTAGTATCTTCACCGGCCGGTGCGACACCTGCCGTATCATTTTCCGCGACTGCCAGCGTATCTGCATCGGCAGTATCTTTCGTGGGAACCGCGTCTTTAATAGCAAAACTGAACGGCTTGGTCACCGGTGAAAGGCACTTGGTATCATCACAAGACTGGTAGGTATGTTTGCCGGTGATGGTAGTGTTTTGCTTTACCTCTACGGTCTGTGTATAAGTCACATTATTTTCAAACATGTGCTCGTCTCCGGGTTCCCCGTCAAAATCCTTACTGATTTTCTTACCCGATTCCTTTATTTTCCCGAGCAGTTTTACGTCCGGGTTCTTTTTAAAATCAAAGCTGGGAGAGATGAGCAGGCCATCACCTCCCGGCTCGAAAGCCCATAAATGCCAATGAGGGTCCAGCTTTACATTAAAAACAAGATCATAAGTATTTTCTTTACCTGCCTTCTTCTTTACTTCGTAGCTCCATTTTGTAGGATCTTTTTGGATCTGAGCGAAAGTATTCAAGCTTGCGAACAAGCTCAGCAGTAAAACCAGAAATCTATTCATTATTAAGTAAAAGTTAAACGTGCAATTTAATAAATAAAAATATAATCCAGCAAATTGTGTTATTGCAAGAAGTCTACCTTACTTTCCGGTAAGGCGGTCCAATAAAGTTATCAGTTGCGGATCTTTAGGATGGACCAGGTAGTAGCCCCTGATCGCTGATTTTTTATCCAGTACCATGTACCGGGGAATCCAGTTCAGGTCGATGTAGTTGGTAAATTTATTTTTCCAGCCTGCCTTGAACCAGTAGTTCGGCTTGTTTGTAAGCCCATGTTTCTCGATTGCTTTGTGCCAGGCCGTATCAGAACGATCCAGAGAAAGGTATACAAAGGTTACTTTGGGATATTTTGCCTGCAGGGCTTCGTTATCTGCCATTACTGCGATACAATCTTTACACCAGCCGGCCCACAAGTCCAATACAACTACCTTTTTTTTATACTTATTCAATACTTTTGCCATGGTCAGTGTATCTCCATTCGGGGTATGCACATATTGGCTCAGGGCTTCTTTAGTAAAGGAGGTCTTCAACACTTCAGGCGCCTTCTGTGCCTGTGCCGGGGGTACCCATAAAAACAATACAAAGATTGCCGGCAGGAATAATGAGATCAATCGCATAACAAGTAAAAAGAATGCCGAAGTTAACGGAATTTGTGTTTTAAAAATGTCAAAAGTGCCCTTTCGCTTTGCGGCAAGTGATAAACTATAAGCTATATTGCTTATAATTAATATTATAATATTATTATTAATATTTAATTATTTAAAAGATAATTCTTTATAAATTAATTATTTTAATCACTATTTAATTTTACATCAAATTAATACAATTTACTTGACAGATCAGTCGTCGCATTATAATTTCGCTGCATAATTGATTACAACAAAGCATTATTTAAAACGATAATAAAAACCGAAACAATGACTACAGACAACAAAAATTTCGTAGAAACGGTACTGGAAGCGCAACAAAAGCTTGTGGACAATGTAATTGAAACCACTAAAAAAGCGACCAGCAACAATACTTTTGTGAGCGATAGCATGGAAAAAGGCAGAGAGTTCTACAAAAACTGGTTAGAGCAACAAAAGAAAGCTTTTGCAGGCTCTACCGAAAAAGTGGACCATGCTACTAAATCGGCTAAAGAAAATTTCGAGAAAGCCGGCACTTACTACCAGAACTGGCTGAACAACCAGGTGGAAATGGTGAAGAAAGGCTGGGAAATGAACCAGAATTTCCTGAAAAATAACACTGCTAACGCGGACTTTAGCAAAATGAACCCAATGGAGTTTTTCAACAACTGGAATAAATGGTACAGCCAGATGCAAACAGCGAATAACTGGGCTAACCTGATGAACCAATTTAATCCTAACAACATGATGGACGCGTTCAAAACACAAAATGAAAATTTTACCGGCTTCTTCAATCAATACCAGGAGCTGATGAAAAATTCCTTCAGTCAACTGACCGAGAATTTACAAAGCACCGGCAGCAAAGATGCCTTTTCAAATATGATGAATGTTTCTTCCGGCTTCACTAAATTCTATGAAATGTGGTTACCGTTCTGGAAATCTATCCAGGATAAAACTTTCAATGCGGAAGAATTCAAAAAGAACTTCAATTTTGACGCTTATAAAGACCTGATGAATAACTATTTCGGGTTCAACAGCGACGATAGCCGCCAGTATTTCCAGCAAGCCACTGAAATGTTCCAGAATTCGTTCAAAGATTTTGCCGGGCAAGGCAGGAACGCTTACCAGCAGGCGCAGGAGGCATTCCAAAGCATGAATCCTTTTGCAGGGCAGAATATTTTCGAGAACGCGGCTAATGTGTATACCAATATGCAACAAACTTTTGCTAACGCGATCTCTCCTTTAGCGAAAATGGCTACGCCTAACCAATATACAAAAAGCGCCGGCGACTGGTCTGCTATCCTGGATAAAACAGCCATCTACAACATTAAAAATGCAGAAATGCAATATATGGTCTACCAGCAAGGCCAAAAAGTGGTAGATTCCCTGGTGGATAACATCATCAGCAAAATGGAGAATGGCGTTGAGATCAACAATATCACTGCTTTATACCAGGAGTGGCTGAACATCGGCGATAAAGTTTATGTAGAATTATTTGAAAGCGACGAGTACAGCCAGCTGATGGCCGAAGTAAGTGCGATGCAATTAAAATTACGTAAGGATTTCGACCTGCAATCTGAGAAGATGCTGGCTGGCTTCCCGATAGCTACCAAGTCAGAATTGGATGAGTTGTACAAAACGATCTATGAACTGAAGAAAGAAGTACGTCAACTGGAGAAAATGCTTGAAGTAAACGTAAGCGAAACCGAAGAAGTCGTTGCTGAACCTACAGCAGAAGCGCCTAAAGCTGAAGAGCCTGCTCAAAAAATTCCGTTTT
>CAXYKQ010000031.1:0-8349 GCA_964277835.1 uncultured Edaphocola sp.
TAAAAATATGTCTGCGGCTGAAGAACCGGCAAGAAAACGCTTACCGATAATGATAATTCCATCTGATATAAATTATGAAAAAACACTTATTACTTTTATCCTTGTTTTGCGCGGTGATTTTCCAGGCCCAATCGCAGATCAAATTAAACCAGGATATTGCCTTACAGCTGAGCAGGGCGCCCCTACATTGTATTCCCGCAGAGTTCCCTAACAAAACTTCGCATCTAGCGGACGCTCCTCAAGATGCCCGTTTATTGCCCTCGGAATTGCATCCCGTGTTTTATGGTTGCCTCGACTGGCACAGCTCGGTACACGGCCACTGGATGCTGGTACGACTGCTGCAGGTATACCCCGACCTGCCTAACAAGGATAGTATTGTTAACGTATTGAACAATAGTTTTCAACTGGAAAAAATGCAGCTGGAAGCGCAATACTTCGGTAAATACACGGCCTCTCAAAACTACGAACGTACTTATGGCTGGGCCTGGTTATTAAAATTGGATGAAGCCCTGGGTAAATCACAGGACCCTATGTTCCGCAAATGGCATACCGCGTTGCAACCCCTGACCGAAAAAATCGTGGGCCTCTGGAAAGCCTACCTGCCCAAGCAAACTTATCCAAACCGTACCGGTGTACATCCCAATACCGCGTTCGGCCTTGACTTTGCCCTGGACTGGGCCCTGTTCAAGGGCGATAAAGCATTCGAACAGGCGATCCGGGAGAAAGCGAGGAACTTTTATGGCAACAATAAAAATATACCGGCCTACCTGGAGCCGGACGGCAGCGACTTCTTCTCCCCTAGCCTGATGGCAGCGACACTGATGTCCAAAGTCCTGGATCAAAAACAATTCCAGGCCTGGTTTAAAGCTTACTACTCAAAAGAAAGCCTGGAAAGGATCTGCACCCTGCCTACGGTCAGTGATCGTACCGATTACCAGATCGTCCACCTGGACGGGCTGGCCTTCAGCAGGGCCTGGTGTATGCGCACGATAGCCAGGCATCTGGCAGCCGGCAATCCTTTAAAACAAAAATTTGTCTCCACCGCAGACCTCTTCCTGGAGCAGACATTGCCCCAGGTATTCAGCGGCTATGGCGGCGAGCACTGGTTAGCTTCATTTGCGATATACGCTTTACTCGAAACATAAAATCAGGGCTGCAATTCATTGCAGCCCTGATTTATTAATACGGTATAAAATACCTGTGATTTATTCTGGTTTAGCTTTTGGCTTTTTCATGATCGCATACACTTCTAATGCGAAGCCCAACAAAATAACAATTGGTGCAAGGGTAATGCGACGGAAGCTGAAAATTTCCTGCGAATAAACATTCGGATCGCTGCTACGGCCACCGGACATCAGCATGAAGCCGATTACAATAATAATCAAGCCTGTAAACATTAGGTAATAATTTTGCTTATCAAACAAAAATGTTTTTGATGTGCTATTATTTCTATTGTTTGCCTTTGCCATTTTTTTAATCGGGATTTTGAGAAATCAAAAGTAAGGAAAAATTTTTAATACAAATCTTCGACTTTCAACTTTAAATACTTGTAAACAGAGCGATGGGTACTTAAAAAAGAGATCACCACTCCTAATACCAGGATCAATACCAGCAGCCCTATCAATAAATTGCCATCTTCTACCGCGTAGATTTCGGGATAATTGTTTAAAACAATCGCCCTCAGCCCCAAAATGGCTACAATAGCCACACTGGCGCTGATCATGCCGCTAAGTACCGCTGAAATATCAAAGGGCTTGGCAATAAAGCCTCTTGTAGCGCCTACCATTTGCATGGTCTTTATCGTATGGCGGTTGCTGAACATAGACAGACGAACCGTATTGTCAATCAGGAAAGTGACACTGAGCAATAAAATTCCGGAAATCACGGCAAGAATGATACCGGCACGATTGATCACCTTAGTCAGACTGCTCACTACAGGCTTGGCATACACTACTTCTCTCACGATATTGCTTTGTTTCAGGAACTGCTCCACTTTAGCCAGGCTATCCGGGTTCACAAATGCCGGCTGCAGGTTTAATACAATGGAGGTATAAAGCGGGTTGAAGCCCAGTAACTCGCCATGGTCTACCGCATCAATTTTCGAAAGCTGCTCCAGGGCTTCCTCCTTGGTAACCAATACAGCTTTCTCAATGAAGTTTTGCTTTTTTAAGATCTCGTGCAACTGGTTGTATTTCTCCGGACGTGTATTGTCATGCAATATCACATCCACCTCAATACTGCTTCTTACAAACTTATTCAGACCCTGCCCGTTGATCATGATCCAGCCCAGCATACCAAGCAGGAACAATACCAGGGAAACCCCGATTGCAGAATAGATATGAGACGGCGTTATTCTTTTCATTTAGATATTTTTACCCGGGCCTCATAGAAACCCTATAAATTTGTTCAAAAATAGGAAAACTATTCCTTACCGCTGTAAGACAAGCTAAATAATGAAAATAATTTTTTACTCATACTTCTTTATACCTTATATTTTTAGCTGCCGGAACCTGTATTTAGATTGCGATAATTAAGCCCGAATAGCTAAATTTGCTTCCAATAATTATTTCAGCTTTTAATTTTACAAATAAATATCATGGATAAAATAGCCATACTGAATGAATATACGGAAGCCGCAAAGTTAGGTGGCGGACAGGCGCGGATCGATAGTCAGCACAAGAAAGGTAAGCTTACCGCCCGTGAGCGGATTCTCTTATTAATGGACGAAGGCACTTTTGAAGAGATAGGTATGCTGGTGAAGCACCGCAGTTATGACTTTGGTATGGAGAAAGAGCAATACCTGGGCGATGGCGTGGTGACCGGCTATGGCAAAGTAAACGGCCGCCTGGTGTATGTATTTTCCCAGGACTTTACCGTTTTCGGGGGTAGCCTTTCCGAAACCCATGCCGAAAAAATTTGTAAGATCATGGATATGGCGGTCCAGAATGGCGCCCCGGTGATTGGCCTGAACGACAGTGGCGGCGCCCGTATCCAGGAAGGAGTCGTTTCCCTGGGCGGCTATGCCGATATTTTTTACCGCAATGTACAGTCATCCGGTGTAATCCCACAATTGTCTGCTATTATGGGCCCTTGTGCCGGTGGCGCCGTTTATTCCCCGGCGATCACCGATTTCATCCTGATGGTGGAAAATACTTCTTATATGTTTGTAACCGGCCCTAACGTGGTGAAAACGGTTACCCATGAAACCGTTACCAGTGAGGAGCTGGGCGGTGCGATCACGCATGCGGAGAAATCAGGAGTAACCCATTTTGCCTGCGCGAACGAATTGGAGTGCATCGACCACTTAAAGAGGTTGTTGAGCTATATGCCGCAAAACTGCGAGGAAGACGCACCGGTCTACCCTTACGAAGCAGGTAATGAACTGCGGACAAAATTGAATGAAATCGTTCCTGAAAATGCCAACCAGCCTTATGATATCAAAGAGGTGATCGAGGAAATTACAGACACCGACTCATTCTTAGAAGTACATAAATTATATGCCGAAAATATAGTCGTTGGATTTGCCCGCCTGGCTGGCCGCAGTATTGGTATCGTCGCCAACCAGCCTGCAAGCATGGCCGGCGTACTGGACATCAACGCCTCGGTAAAAGCAGCACGTTTCGTTCGTTTCTGCGATTCTTTCAATATCCCTTTATTAGTGCTGGTAGACGTGCCGGGATTTTTACCGGGTACCGACCAGGAGTGGAACGGCATCATTACCAACGGTGCTAAATTGTTGTTTGCCTTAAGTGAAGCAACAGTACCTAAGATCACAGTAATTACGCGTAAAGCTTACGGTGGTGCTTATGATGTAATGAACTCCAAACACATTGGTGCCGACCTGAACTATGCCTGGCCTACAGCAGAGATCGCAGTAATGGGCGCTAAAGGCGCCGCAGAGATCATCTTTAAAAAGCAAATAGCCGAAGCGGAAGACCATGATGCCAAATGGAAAGAGAAAGAATTGGAATACACCGCTAAATTTGCCAACCCTTATGGTGCCGCGGCGCGCGGTTTTATCGATGAAGTCATTCTCCCTGAAGTAACGCGTGAAAAACTAATCAAAGCTTACCAGATGCTGGAAAATAAGGTTGTAAAAATGCCTAAAAAGAAACACGCGAACATACCACTTTAATACTCCGATAATACACTTTTTAAAGAGCCTGCTATCCGGGCTCTTTTCTTTTTACATTAAACCCTTGTTAAATTATATGATTATTTTTCTTATTGATAGATATCCGCTAAATTAGTCTTCGAAATCTAAAATTTTTTAACCTAAAAAAAACGGCAATATGTCTACAGAAAACAATCCAAACCAGGAACCACACGAAGAGCAAAGCTTTTGGGAGCAAGCAAAAGATAGAGCAAGCGATGCCTGGGAATCCGCTAAAGACAAGGTGGAAGAACTTGCAGACAAAGCAGAGGACGCCTGGGATAAAGCAAAAGACAAGGCGGAAGATGCCTGGGACACCACTAAAGATAAGCTCGCTGACCTGAAAGACAAAGCAGAAGACAAAATTGATGAATTAAGAGGGAAAAGTAACGATACAGATCCAAAAAACGCCTAATCTCTTTAATATCCATCCACCTAACGCGCAAAAAAATATTTTTCTGCGCGTTTTATATTTAAACCTTTTGCTAAAAATTGAGTCTTAGGTGCACCTGGTAGCAAATAGCTGTCCCTTTTAAAGTATTTTTGTATGCCCAAATTCTTATCGAAGATGAAATTCAGACTTAGTTTATTGACCGTTTCCGGAGCTGCTGTGCTCTCCATATCTACCGCCACTGCACAGAATTTTGAAGACGCTTTAAGATATAGCGCCTTAACCACCGGGACAACTGCCCGGTCTATGGCTATAGGTGGTGCAGCAGGATCTTTAGGTGCCGACTATTCGGCAGCTTCAGTAAACCCTGCAGGCCTGGGAGTCTACCGGCAGAGCGAACTGACGATTACTCCATATTTGAACTTCAACGGGACAGCGTCAAAATACATAGATAATAACAATACTTCTGATAACAATACTGCCTTTAAACTGGGTAACATAGGCCTTGTGTCTACCAACAACCTGAAAGGCCGCTCCCGGTGGAAAAGTGTCACTTTTGCTTTGGGGTTCAATAAACTGGCCGATTTTAATACCCATAGTACTTACCAGGGCGTCAATAACCAATCTTCCTACTCGGAAGTGATGGCGGAAGAAGCACAAATGTACGGTACTAATGAAGCCGACGGACCTATGGGATTCCTGGGATACGAAGGTTACCTGCTCACTAATGACCTGAGATCCATTCCCTACAGGAATGTAATCGCCCAGGGCGGGTCTTTGAGACAAACAAAATATAACGAATCCCGGGGTGCTGTGAATGAATACAACCTGAGCCTTGCGGGTAACTATGACGATAAATTCATGATCGGGGCCACGCTGGGCATTACCAGCTATCGTTTCCGCAGGAAAACGGAGTTTATTGAAGCAGACAATTCCGGTAATACCAATAATGATTTTGACTATTTCAGCCTGATCGAAAACCTGCAAACAAACGGTGTCGGCGTCAACGGTAAATTCGGGTTCATCTATGCCCCCGTACAAAGCTTCCGGGTCGGTTTAAGCGTGCATACCCCTACTTTTAGCAGTTATACCGACTATGTTGATTATGACCTGGTGTCTGAAATGGAAGGATTGGGTAGCCACAATATAGTTCCGCAAAACCTTTATCAATCCGACTATTCGATTACAACGCCTATGCGCGCCATTGCAAGCGCTACAGGTTTTATCGGCAATAAAGGCTTTATAACTGCAGATGTGGAGTATGTACCTTACAATACCATGAGAATACGCTACCAGGGGACCGGCGTTTCCGCTTATGAACGGGCACAAAACGATTATATTAAAGCTACCTTCAGATCGGCGTTAAATGCCCGTGTAGGGGCTGAAGTAAGGGCGACCAGGGATCTTTCTATAAGAGCAGGCGGCGCTTACTATGCCAATGCTTATAAAGAAGGTATCAATGATTTAGGCGGCGATAGAATTGACCTGTCTTTAGGCCTGGGATATAAGTTGGGTGCCAATACCTCTTTAGACCTGACGTACCTGCGTAGCGACCAGACGTACAAAGAAGTTCCTTACCGTTTTTCAGATCCAAACCCTGCTAACCCTGTGACTTTCTACGATGCTTCCATCCGGAATACGCGTAATATTGTCGCGCTTACTTTAGGGGTCAGATTCTAATGAAAAGGTAAAATGAATAAATAAATAGTAGAGGATGATAGCATAATTAACATCCTCTATTTTTTATTTATAAAATATGCATTTATCTTTGTTCCGGTAAATTTAAAATACATTTTAATAATGGCAGCAGTATATAATGACGCGAACTTCGAAGCAGAAGTATTACAGTCCGACAAGTTGACTGTAGTTGATTTTTGGGCACCCTGGTGTGGTCCTTGCCTGGCTTTAAGCCCTACAATTGATGCTTTGGCAACAGAGTACGATGGCAAAATCAATATTGGAAAGGTTAATGTTGATGAAAATCCAAATCTTTCTGTAGAGTATGGTGTGACCAGTATCCCTTGTATCCTTTACATTAAAAATGGAGAGGTTGTAGACAAGCAAGTAGGCGCTGCTCCGAAGTCGGCTTTTGAAAAGAAAATCCAACAGCATATTTAATTAAATAATTGTCAGGTAGAAGAAAGCATAGTTGTTTCACCAACTATGCTTTCTTTTTTATGCGCACCGCTAAAAAAAATACCTTTTCTTTGTTAATATTTATAAAAAAATTGTATTTTTCCGAACTTAAAATCATTTTTATGAAATCCAGTTTGCTAAAAAAGATCGTAGCAGCTTCTGCTTTGCTGATAGCAGGCATTTCCCCTTCTCAGGCCCAGTTTGGCGTTGGTATTCCCAACTTCTTTAAAAGATTTGAACTTGGCTATTCTTATACCGTTGGTTTTGCAACCTATAATAGTGTAGAAAGGGTTAAAAATCCGAACAATGAGAGTGTTTATGAAAATAATATCAAAGAGAATGTCCGTTCTAAGTTCGGTTACGGCGGCTTGATGGGTTCCTATATCCCGCTCAAACGCATGGGTAATAGCCTGATGGCTATCGGGGTAAATTTCCAATATAACGCATTCCTTTGGGATTATAAAACGCCAGTCTTCCAGAACTGGATTACCAATGAAAATGGTGAAATCACCGGTGCTTATTATTCTGATGATTTCAGCCTTGGTTTTTCCTCTGTGTCTGTGCAAATGGCAGTACCGGTAAGCCTTGATTTCAAATTCGGCGCAGAAGCAACATTACAAAAAGCGGCAAAATTTACCGGGACAATCGGTGCAGGTGTTTACCCTTCAGCCAACATGACGGTAGATTTTGACAACGGCGGATTTGGTTTCGGCGTATCCCCTTTTGTGAAAGGAGAAATAGGCATTAAAGGCGGTATTCTCTGGAAATTGCGTGCGCAATATGTGATGGGAAGGATCCCGTTCTATACCGATGGTAACTCCATTGGCGGTTTAATGGGGTCTACTAATTCCAGCGAGTTGATCGGTAAAGGAGTAGCCAGCGTGTCTCTGGTGTTTATGCCTTTCTCCTGGAATTTCAGGGAAGATGGTTGGTGGAACTGGCACAGATAATTTAAAACTTACCTTCTTAATACAAAAATGGTTCATGATAAGCTATCGTGAACCATTTTTATTGGCTTAAAATAAACTCCCGTTCTTGACATCCGGGCTGCGGTTGAGGTGTGCATAAGCTTTGGGAGTCGCCTCCCGGCCACGGGGCGTACGCACCAGGTAGCCTTCCTGGATCAGGAAAGGTTCATAAACCTCTTCTATAGTACCCGACTCCTCCCCGACAGAGGTAGCTATATTATTGATCCCTACAGGTCCGCCTTTAAATTTCTCGATCAGGCAGGATAAAATACGGTTATCCATTTCATCCAGGCCATTAGCGTCCACCTGCAAAGCCTTCAGGCCGTGCTCTGTGACCGCAAGGTCGATCACTCCATTGCCCAATACCTGGGCAAAATCGCGCATACGCCTGAGCAATCCATTGGCGATACGTGGCGTACCCCTGCTTCTCCCGGCAATTTCAAAAGCTGCATCCGAAGTGATTTTTACATTCAGCAAGCCCGCAGACCGGCTGATGATACCCTGCAATACATTTTTAGGGTAATAATCCAGCCTTGATTTGATCCCGAACCTGGACAGTAAAGGTGCCGTGAGTAAACCGGACCTTGTCGTGGCGCCGACCAAAGTAAAAGGGGCCAGGTCGATCTGTATCGTACGGGCATTAGGCCCGCTATCGATCAGGATATCGATCTTAAAATCTTCCATCGCAGCATACAGGTATT
>CAXYKQ010000032.1:0-6829 GCA_964277835.1 uncultured Edaphocola sp.
AAAAAATCCAATTAACCTTTTAAAATTGAGCACAATGAATATAGATAAATTGCACCAGCTGAATATCAGAATGGAAGAGGAAGAGGAGGAAGAAGAAGAGGAGAAACCACAGGTGGATAATATCCCGGGAAGTATGTGGGCCAAGAAACAGGAAGAATTATTCTTTAAAAACCGCAATATTTACTTGTGGGGACCGGTAGAAGATAAATCTGCTAAGGATATCGTGAACCGCTTACTTTTATTGGATGCTGATCGCCCCGGTGAGGAAATTAAATTTTACATTAACAGCCCCGGAGGCGTGGTGACCAGCGGTATGGTAATTCATGATGTGATGAAAATGATCCAGTCACCGGTAAGTACGATCTGTATGGGATTAGCGGCCAGTATGGGTTCTATCCTGTTAAGCGCCGGTGAAAAAGGCAAGCGTTTTATTTTCCCTCACGGTGAAGTAATGATCCACCAGCCAAGTCTTGGCGGCTATTTCCGCGGGGTGAGCGCCGACCTGGAAATTCATGCGACGCAGATCCAGAAGACAAAAGAACTGGGTACCAAAATTCTAGCGGAAAACTGTGGACAGGATTTTGAAAAAGTAAAACGTGATATGGAGCGCGATTACTGGATGGACGCGAAGGAAGCGATCAGCTACGGTATCGTAGACGGTATCATGGATAAACTTTAATTTTTGATGTCCTGATTATAAAAGCTGAGGGCGGATTCCGTAGGAATCCGCCCTCAGCTTTTATGGGTATATTGGTTTATTTGACCACTTTGAAGTTTTTCACTTTATCCTTACCAGATACTTTTAAATAATAGATGCCTGAAGCTTGCTGGTTAAGGTCCAGTTTAAAGTTGCCGCCTAAGGTATTTTTTATTACCTGTTTTCTCAGGACAACCTTACCCAGAACATCAAAAAGCTCCAGCTGGTACCTACCGTTTTCCGCATTGTCCAGGTCCACATTCAGCAATGCATGACCAACAGGATTCGGGTAGATGGTCACCTCGAAATCATTTACCTGCGGGTTCGTCAGCATACGTACATTGGATAACTGGCTTGATCCGTCATAAGAAGCAATCCTTAAGCGATAGAAAACCTGTTTTACAGGCAGTGAGGCAAATTGCAGGTCTTCCACGTCATAACTATTTTCTGCCAATTTGTTGAAAGCAAGGAAAGCAGTGCTGGAAATCGGGCTGAATTGTTTACCATCTTCACTGCGCTCGAGGATATACTGGCCGGCGTCGTGATCTTCCGTGGCTTTCCAGTTCAGTAAAGCAGTATTTTTAGCGGATTTACGAGCCTCGAAAGACAATAAGCGGGTGGGAGTTGGCGAGACGATAGCTACTGATTTGGTGTTGGCAGAAAGCTGGGCGCATAGACCGCCGGTTTGATTCAGCACAGCTGTTTGCAAAGCAGAGAAAGTACCGTTTTCGTAGGTGCTCAGGCTGGCCAGTGTACTTGAAGTTGATAATCCGTAAATGGTATAGCTGCCGACGGGGTAATCAATGGCTGACCTCATGTCAGGATCACTAACAATTTTATGGACCAGGTTACCGGTATTGTTTACGATCACATAGAAATAGTTTAAGCCAGGGTTTGTTATGCCGGTATTGAAGGTAGCCCCTGCCGGTCGGGTCACAGTCATATTATAGCTGGCCGGGTAAGTGGTAGCACTGAATGTAGAGAGCAATAAAGTGTATTTTTGGTCTTTACACATGGCGATGGTGAAAGGACCGCCACTCACACTTCCATTTGTATAAGTGTAATAAGAACCGAGCAGGCCGCTACATTTATTGTTCGGATTATAATCCCCGGAGTAAACTTTTACTACCATATTGCTCCCAGGATCATTAAAGGTATAGTTCCCGGTCTGAGAAGGGTACACCGTGATCGTCTTGTATTTGATCGCATTACTGAAATCGGTGCAGGAGCTCAGCGTATTGTTAGGCAGGGTGAGATTATCATCTGTATCAGTACCCAGGATCTGGCCACTTACCGGTATGGCGATGCTACCGGTACCAAATACAGGGTTCAGGGTCAGGTCCAGGTTCTGGCTGTTAGCCGGTTCACTGATCGCATTATCAGGTGTAAATGTAGTCCCGTTGGCGATACAGCCGGAGCTGATGTCAATTTTTGCCCTGTTGATATTGAAATACACATTCCCTATAGCCTCAAGCATAAAGCGACCGTCGCAGGTCGGGAGGTTCGGGACGATAATGGTTTCTGTACCGTCATTGGCCGTGCTGTTGTTTACAATATGAGGAAAGGTTTTGCCGCCATCGGTGGAAAACCTGATGCGCACATTCGCGGTAGGCACACAGGCTACAGCGTTATTCCAGTTTAATGTTACCGTATTGGTGCCGTTAGCAGTGAGTGAGGTTGCGGTATTCAGGTTGGTAAATTCAAATGCACCACAACTCTGGGTATTGATGACAAAATTTTCCTGGGCTACACAGCCGGCTTCATCGCGGTTATCTCTTACTGCCGCCCTGAAATTTATTGTACGTGCTACCGTAGGTAATACCTCGAAGCTGCCGGAGCTGGTGCCGGTCAGTACAGAGAGGGCCGGAAAATAACGGGTATTAGCTGTGGATGGATAAAGCGATCTGAATAAGGGTCCCGAGGTGGCGGTAGGACTCGGTAAAGTACTGATACCGCTGCCTCCCTGGGCATCCATCTGGTCGAAAGCATAAGTCAACACATCAGCGCCGTCTGTAGCAGTGACCGTAAGTCTGAAAGGCGTGCTGTGCGGGATATTAAAAGTATTACCGGTGGTGCTGGTGGCCGGACTTGTATTATTGCTGGCACTGGTTGTGGCGCAGGTCGCCGTAGCGAGTTTATTAACCATCTGGCCGATACTGCCGGCATGGAAATAGTCATCAGAAGCATTTTGATAAGCCAGGCCGGTACAAACACCCGCGTAAGCCATCAGCGAAGAGCCGCCGCCGGTTTCCCAGGAGCTGGATGCAGCATAATTGCCGCCGCCGCATTGCCCCGTATTAGCAGACATCGTATGTGTAGCACTGAATTGGTGGGCGATCTCATGTGCCACGACATTATCAAAGCCATAGCCGGTAGAGTTAGTCGTTAAGCCCGCAGCTGAGCCACCCTTGATACTATTGTTGCAGACGCCGCCCAGGTAAGCAATACCCCCACTCCATCCGGTGCCCTCGCCAAATACGATACCTACATCAAAAGCACCGGTACCCGGGTTGTTATTGAATACATTAATCGCTTCTGTCAGCGTTGAGGTACCGTTAAGACCTGCCGCAAAAGGGTCTGTGGAAGGGTCGGTGTAAATGAGCGCGTTATTGGTCACCAGCTGGAACCTTACCGTTACATCTCTTTCGAAGATCTCGCTCACATTATTTACAGAGTTAGCTGCCCGTGCCGTTGCATTGGTTTGTCCTCCGGCCCCTGTTGTATACTCGCCCGTGGTGGTTACTGCCATGCGGTAGGTGCGTACCTGGCAGTCGCCATAAGCAGCAAAAAAGCGTAGGCCGTCACCAGGGGCAACGAGGCCCTCAAGCGATGCTGCATCTTCGGTAAGACATTGCGGCATGTTATCGGCCGTCATCTTGATATCTTTGCTGTAATAAGCGACCAGGAGTTGAGGATGTTTAGGGTCTAAAGGCTCAAAGTACCAGGTTTTTCCACTTGAGGTTTCCCTTATTTTACCCATAAAGCCCATCGGGCTCAAGGTAAAGCGGATGGTGAACAGGCCATCCGGGGATATCCCTTTCAAAGCTTTAATATCAGGGTTGGATTTTTGAAACGCATCGGAAAGCACATCACTGTTCCGGGTTTTGAAGTCGATGATCCTGCCATCTGGTAAAGGAACAGAGATATTTTTGAGCGCCTCTTTGGCGGCCTGTACCTGGCTTATATCCTGTTCGAAAAGCTTAAAGCTGTTGAATTTATTATAAGCAGCTTGTAGCGTTTTCTGGTCTTGCTGCGATTTAAATTCGGTTAATGGGTTGAAGAACTGGGATTGGGCCATCACGGGTTGTGTAGCACACGCCACCAGGGTACTGAGATAAAGCTTGTAAAGTAGCCGCATATTTGTCAATTATTTGTTAACAAATATAATGGATGCGTTAGATTTTTTAGTCAGAAAATGATACTATTTCCCGATGGGAAGCAAAAGTTTACCATTTGTTCATCCAGGGCTGAAAGCCTTATAATTCAAAGCTTTAATCAATTCACTCATTATCAGCTGATTATTATAAATCATAGAACAACAAATAGGAATAAATAGTAATAAGTAAATTTTATTTAACCCGGTAATGCCCGGTAATGTTGTATTCGAAAAGTACATCTTCTTCTACCTGCCCGCTGCCGATATTGTGCACGATCTTATAGCGGCTACCATTGCTGTTCGCGTTATTGCTTACTACACCTATGTGGGTCAAGCCATTGCTTAATACCCAGGTGACGATATCTCCGGGCAGGTAATCTTCGCCTGCCTGTGTCACTGGTTTACTGTAGCCCTTGCGTTCAAAATATTTCATCAGGTTCGGTACCCGCCTGTGGTCAATATTTTTATCAGCCGATTTAAGGCCCCATGTTTTCGGGTAGGAAGAGAAATTTTTCTTCATATCCTCATGCACCTCTTTTTGCAGGTCAATGCCCAATTTGCGCAGACTACGGATGACTACATCGGTACACACGCCTGTGCCGGACGGCACATCGCCGCCGGGATAACTCAAGACGACATAATCAGGGGTATACCGTACCGTAGGATCTACAATAGATAAGGCTGCCTGCGCTAATTTTTCTCCAAAGCTCCCTGCTTTAGGCAGATTCCCTGTTTTCGCCGTGGTTTTCGCCGGTGTCGCTACCTGTTGTGCTGCTCCGGGTAGCGCTGGTTGTGGTTCTGCGGTATTGCTACAGGCGCCCATGGGCCCCAGGAGTAAAAAAGCGAGTATATTTGCAAAGGTGGTCTGCTTCATTTTTAGTAAACGCTGTTAGTGCGGCATTCCATAAAAGTAAATCTTTTTCAGCAACATGTCTTCAACTATCCAGCTGCGTTCTCTGATGCCGGAGTTTTTTAAATTATCAAAAACGACCGTGATCAAAGGCATGCAATGTGAGCGCTATTTATATCTTTTGAAACACCAGCCGAAAGAGAAAACCCTGCATGATATCCTGACGCTGCAAAAGTTTGCGTCGGGTAAAAGCTTTGAAACTACCTTTAAAGAAACCTTCCCCGGAGGAGTAGCCGTAGATAAGGTCCTGGGGAAAGATATTTATGCGATCGGGTCTTCTTTTACCAAAGCCGTTTTTGAGCAAAAGCAGGCGGCTACCTTATTCGAAGCCTGTTTTTTGTACCGGCACACCCTGATCATGACCGATGTTTGCCGGCTGCATGATGATGGCAGTTTTGATGTTTACGAGGTAAAGAACGGTACAGAAGCGAAAGAAGTCTTTGTAAGCGACATGGCCCTGCAGTACTATGTGATCAAAAATGCACGGCCGGG
Source organism: uncultured Edaphocola sp. (assembly GCA_964277835.1). Classification (GTDB taxonomy): domain Bacteria; phylum Bacteroidota; class Bacteroidia; order Chitinophagales; family Chitinophagaceae; genus Edaphocola. The sequence continues at coordinate 5,476 of CAXYKQ010000032.1, forward strand.
ATTAGCCCGCTTTTTCCTGGTATTGAACGACGGGGAGGGCGGCTTCGTAATCAGGGATATGACAGAAGTACTGGAAGCAGAGCTCGATCGTTTTGAAGAACTGGTGCCCAGGCTCCTCGAACTCCTGCTCAGTGCCGACGAGCCGGCTGTTGCGATGGGGCAACAATGTCACAAACCTTATGATTGTGAATACATTGCTTACTGCACTAAGAAAAAATAATTAATTGACATAGCGGATTTTACATTACAATGCGAATATGTTATATTTGCAGCATTAAATTTTCAAAATCCGTAAAAATGAATTTACACGAATATCAGGCTAAAGAACTTTTAGGAAAATACAATGTTCCCACCCAGACTGGCGTTGCAGTATCTACTCCGGAAGAAGCAGTAGCAGCATACAAAAAAATCGCTGAAGAATCCGGAAGCAAATTTGCAGTGATCAAAGCGCAGATTCATGCCGGTGGTCGTGGTAAAGGTACCATGAAGGAAGTTCCTGCCCAACACGGTGTACAGGTAGTAAAGAGCGAAGAGCAGGTGGGTGAAGTTGCCAAGAATATTTTAGGTAATACATTGGTTACGATCCAGACAGGTGAAGCCGGTAAAGTAGTGAACAAAATATATGTAGCTAAAGATATGTATTATGACGGGCCTTCTGAACGCCAGGAATTCTACTTATCTATCCTTCTGGACCGCGCTACCAAGCAAAACGTGGTAATGTATTCTACCGAAGGCGGTATGGACATTGAAGATGTAGCCCACAACACTCCTGAAAAAATCTATAAAGAGTTTGTAAAACCTGGTTATTCTTTACAAGGTTTCCAGGCGCGTAATATTGCGTTCAACTTAGGCCTGACCGGTGAAGCGCAAAAAAATATGATCAAATTCGTTACTAACTTATACAATGCTTACGTAGGTCTGGATTGTGAAATGTTAGAGATCAACCCATTATTCAAAGCTTCTGATGACCAGATCCTGGCAGTAGACTGTAAAATGGGCTTGGATGAAAATGCCTTGATCCGTCATAAAGACCTGGCTGCATTAAGAGATAAATCTGAAGAAGATCCTACAGAAGTAGAAGCAGGCGAGTTCAACCTGAACTATGTAAAATTAGATGGTAACGTAGGTTGTATGGTAAACGGTGCCGGTCTGGCAATGGCTACCATGGATATGATCAAATTAGCAGGTGGTGAGCCGGCTAACTTCCTGGATGTAGGCGGTACTGCAAATGCACAAACAGTAGAAGCAGGTTTCCGTATCATCATGAAAGATCCTAATGTAAAAGCCATCCTGATCAATATCTTCGGTGGTATCGTTCGTTGTGACCGCGTTGCTGCCGGTGTGATCGAAGCCT
>CAXYKQ010000033.1:0-4530 GCA_964277835.1 uncultured Edaphocola sp.
TGTACTACAACGCGACGGAAGATTATTATGTATGCCCTATGGGTCAGCGATTGGAGTATTGTTACAGCGGCAAAAGGATAAGCAGTAATGGTTATGAAGCTGAAGTTCATTATTACGAAGCCCGGCGATGTGAAGGCTGTCCGCTACGAGGTATGTGCCATAAATCGAAAGGTAACCGACGTATAGAGGTCAACAAAAATCTAAATCGACTCAAAGCGAAAGTCCGTGCAAAGCTGATGTCGGAACGAGGTTTGTATCACAGGAGCAAACGACCGGTAGAGGTAGAAGCAGTTTTTGGTCAGTTAAAGAGCAACAATAAATTTACAAGGTTTACCTTAAGAGGCCTTGTAGGGGTCGGTATTGAGTTTGGCTTAATGTCGATAGGTCATAATCTGCGCAAACTAATAGCCAAACAGCTAAAAGCAGTAGTCCAACCTAAACGTAAGCGCCAAAATAGGAAAAACAGCGTTATTGCATTAAACATACTCAAATATGAGTACAATAACTCCATAGCTGCGTAATCATATTAATAAATCACAAATGCCAATTACAAAAAAATAGCTGCCCTTTTTGGACAGCTACTTTTTTGCTTTTAATGATCCCTTTTATATTTGATCCGTGAATTTACTGTTTTCATATATCGCTCATTACAAATGATTTATAAGCGAAAAAGAAAGAGGCATATCAAAATTACCTCTTGCTTATGCCTCTTTTGCGTGGTTGGTAGCGAGGGCTGGAATCGAACCAACGACCTTCGGGTTATGAGCCCGACGAGCTACCGCTGCTCTACCTCGCGCTGTTTGGATTGCAAAAATATATCCTTTATTTTATTCTGCCAAATTATTTTATAGTTATTTAGATCTTAGTATAAAATTGTAAAAACACAGAGCCGGAAATTAGTTGCAGTTAACTTACTTACCGAATATATTTCACAGGCAGCAAACGGATGCTTTCAATAAAGTGCACGGGTTTAACGTCGTAAGCAGTCAATATAATTTCAATTGAATGCTATTCAGTAAATTGCAGGAACTTTTGGTATTTGATATTAAACCCATGTCATCATTCCCTGTAGTGAGCTGTAAGCAGTAGCACAAAACGATTGATTGATGACTGTAAATAAAATTAAAAGCAAAATAAATAAATGCTCATGTCTTTAGATAAACTACTGTCTCAAATAGCGTTCATCCAAGAAATCGATAAGCTCAAATATATTCAAAGAAAAACCAAACTGATCAATAGTGACCGCCATGAGAACGATGCCGAACACAGCTGGCACCTGGCCGTAATGGCCGTCGTACTCGCCGAGCATGCCAATGAACCCGTAGATATATTGAAAGTGGTCAAGATGCTCCTGGTGCATGACCTGGTAGAAATTGATGCCGGCGACACTTTTATTTACGACACGCAAAAAAATCATACGAATACCGAGGAGGAGCGAATAGCTGCGAGACGCATTTTCGGTATGCTTCCCCAAGAGCAGGCCGAAGAATTGATCAGCATCTGGGAAGAGTTCGAGGCAGGTAATACTGCTGAAGCAAAGTTCGCCAGGGCTATGGACCGGCTGGAACCCTTGCTACAAAACAGTGCCAACCAAGGTGGCACCTGGAAAGAGTTTGACATACCTTTCAGCAAGGTGTATCATAAGAAAAAAGTGATTGGAGAAGGCGCCGCAACAATCTGGGAATATGCTGAGCGACTGTTGCATGAAAACGTGGCAAAAGGCATCCTGCGAAAAGATTAACGGTACGTTCTTTCGTCAACCGTCCTTGCCCGGATGCTGTGCCCAGATTTCCGGGCCGGAAACCAGGGTTTATAATGCTTCGAGATCATACTCCTCTAAGGGTAACAAAATGACCTGTTCATTTTCCAGGCTGACCGGTATGTTTACGTGTCTCATGAATATGGTCTGATGCTATTGTTCGGCATGGATAAAGGGCCGTAAATGCAGTGCTATGAGGGGTAAAGGGTCAGAACCTTATCTTCAGACCGAATTCCTTTTTCATCGTCAGCAGCGCTTCTGCATTGCCTTTTGCATCTTCTACCGGGTGATGGGTATGTTTGGTCTTCCGCAAATGCTTAAACGTTTTGAACGTATCTTTTTCAATGCCCTTAAACAGACTGCCCAGGTTTTGGGAGCTAAAGCCAAAAGGATTAGCGCCGGTAAAATGATGAAAATACCAACAGATGAACATCCAGTCGAAACCGTTATTATCACTGATAAAAATGGGCCGGTCCTTGCAGGTAGCTTTGATCCAGTCCGCAAAGTCCCGCATTACTTTTTCCGGTTCCCCGAAGGTCATTTTTTCTTCCCTGGAATGACCGGATACGGCAAGCGCTTCCGGTATATACTGATCCGATATAGGGCGCAGTTTGCCATAAAAAGTCTGGTCGAGCGCTTCATTCACCAGTACCGCACCGAATGAGATCATAGAATAATCCCCGGGTATAGGGCCGTCGCTTTCTATATCCACCATTATATAGGCCATAATCTTTTGTATTTATGGGTTAAAACTTAACTGTCAAGCAACACAAAACTAAAAAAAATGGGCGTTTTTTATATCCGGTTGCATGATAAATTTAAATAGGATTCAGCTGCAGTAAAAATCTATTTCTTACAGCAGACGGATATATTACTCATGGTTTAGAAATAATAAAGGCAATAAATATATAAAAACGCAGTCGCTTTGTTCTAAATTTGTAAAAACAAAAATATATGAGGCATATCTTCCTATTTTTTTTATTCTTTTTTAATTATACTGCTTTCGCACAAGATTTAAAACCAGGCTTCAGTAAGGCTGAATATTTGGAAACCGTCAAAGCTAATGCCCGCGCACATTACGAACTGGACAAATGGGACAGCCTGAGCCAAATCCCGCCCTCCGACCAATACGATTTCGTTTATCGCTCCCCTGTCGTAGGTTTTGAAAACAGGTGGGACCTTTGGGTAGCTAAGCATAAAAATACCGCTATGGTATGCGTGAGGGGAAGTGTGATGACTCAGGCTAGTTTCCTGGCCAACCTATATGCCGCTATGGTACCGGCGAAAGGCACCTTAGAGCTGGGGAAGAATCAATCTTTCAATTATGAATTGGCCAATCATCCCAATGCCGCGGTACACGTAGGTTGGCTGATCGCTATGGCCCACCTTGCCCCGACTATCGAACATCAAATAGATTCTTGCTACCGGAAAGGTATCAAACAAATAATTCTTACCGGGCACAGCCAGGGTGGCGGCATTACCTTCCTGCTGACGGCCTACCTGAAACACAAACAAATCAACGGCAGTCTTCCCAAAGACATTGTTTTCAAAACTTATTGCAGCGCGGGGCCTAAGCCAGGCAATCTTTTCTTTGCTTACGACTATGAGCAACTTAACTACGGCGGCTGGGCCTGCAATGTGGTCAACGCGGCAGACTGGGTACCGGATGTCCCGTTTTCCATTCAAACAGTAAGCGACTTCACCAGTGTGAACCCCTTCCGGAATGCCAAAAAGGCGATTAAGAAAATGAAGTTCCCGGCTAATCTTATTGTGAAACACATGTACAATAAAATGGACCGGCCGACAAGAAGAGCGCAAAAGAACTTTGAAAAGTACCTGGGCCGGATGACGAGCAAGATTGTCAAAAAGACTTTACCCGATTTCCAAAACCCCACTTATTTTAAAAGTAACTATTATGTACGCACCGGAAACATCATCTCCTTAGTTCCGGGCCCTGATTACGATCAGCATTTCAATAACAAACCGGATAATCCGAACATTTGGGAGCATCATTTATTTGCCCCTTATTTATACCTTACCAGTCAGTTACCCGATTAGGTTTTATGGTAGAGATACACCCGACCTTTTACAGGTCTTTAAAAGCTCTATTGTTGCGTAATTTGAATACCTATTCACAATGCCAGACTACCAATAGTAATCAATGATGCTCAAACCCGGTCGACAGTAGTGCATTTTTAAAATTAGTGAAATTACCGGTCAGAAAAATATTCATTTACTTTATGTCCCTGTTTTGACTACCTATACTTTTAGCAAACTACCCAACTTGCTGAAGGGTTTTGGCAAGTTCAGCGATAGATTCTTTCGATTGTCCGCAAACGACACACTTAATGGAGAACCAGCTTTTAGTGCCTGTACTAAAAGCTGGTTTTTTTATCGATCAACGTCGGTGCGCTGCTTTGCCCGTTATTATCCACACATTGTCGTTTACCGGGGGCTTAAATCTTTAGCCACTGATGCCCTACAGATATTAATTTAAAAAATCGCCGATTTATAGAAAAAATAAAAAAAATGCTGCTTGCGCTTAATTGTCAAACAGCATTTTTTACCTGATCAAAAAATTAATTTACAACCTGATCAAAGGCCGGCTATAGATGGCACCGGATTTAAACTGTATGTTCACCAAATAGTTGCCTGCCGGGAAAGTGCAATTTATGCGGGCTATTGTAGCATTTACAGCTTTATTTTGCTGTACCTGCCTGCCGCTTACATCGGTTATTTCAAAGCCGGCAATGATCTCGTCGGCTTCCAGC
>CAXYKQ010000034.1:0-6030 GCA_964277835.1 uncultured Edaphocola sp.
CCCCCGGCGGCTGTGGAGACGGCGTATACAAGCCCGTTCCCCCGATCAATTCTTTAGGCAATGAATATATCGTGATTAGAAGTGCGGGTAACAGTACCGCTGAGCAAACTACCATAGTAGGTACGGAAGCTAATACGACACTAACTATTAATAACTTTAATGCCAATGGAACCTTTGCCAGCAGCAGTACACAAACACTGGTTGCTGCAGGGAGCTTCCTGACCATTCCAAATGGTAACGGAAGCAACCAGTATAGCGCGACACAAATCATCTCCTCCAAAAAGGTGGCCGTATACTCGGGCACAGCAAGCAGTTGTGAAGTGGATATGCTGACACTCGCACCGGTCTCGGCATGCGGTGGCAGCCTGTTGGCAAAAACTTATAAGTTTACCAGCAACGCTAACACAGACTTGCCTTATTTCGGCTACATCACTACTAAAAGTGCTACCGATAAAGTATTCCTGACCACTACCGGGGGCACAACTAACTACACTAATGCCGATATCGAAGCCATTTCCGGTGTAGGCCAGAGAAGACAGTTGGGCAGTACCGGCGTTTACCTGATCGACTTCACCAATAGCAACATTGGCGAACCGGCCGCGATTTCGCTTAACAGTGTTTCGCGTATTAATGCAGTAATGGTTCAAAACGGTGCCGGTTATTCGATGTCTAATTTTATCACTCCGCTGCCGGAACAGTCCATTACTCCTATTCTCAGCCAGGCGACTTGTGCAGGAGCAACGCTTACTGCCGGTCCCGGCACATCCGGTCCGTACCAATGGTACCTTGACGGTAATCCTATTTCCGGGGCAACAACCAATACTTACACGCCGACGCAATCCGGGGGCTACACCATAACTTCACAAAACGGCTGTGGGGTGACGGCACAATCGGTACCGGTAACGGTAGCTTTATGTAATATAGACCGTAAACTGACGAAGACCGTAAATATCCCGGTGCCTCCTGTAAACGGTACGGTGCAATTTACCCTTACTGCGCAGAATACAGGTGTGGGTACCGCATTGGGTGTTTCAGTAAATGAATTACTTCCTTCAGGATATACGTACCTGAGCAGCACCCCTACTTATGGCACCTCTTACAACCCCACCACAGGGATCTGGAGTATAGGTTCCCTGGGTCCGAATGCAAGCGTGACGTTAAGCATAAATGCTAAAGTGAATGCAACTGGAGACTACACCAACCAGGCAAACATTACCGGAACGCAAACCGATAATAACACGGCTAACGATACTGCTGTTGCTGCCACCACCCCAACGCCGATCATCATCATGACCTCTGCATCAGGTACAGATGCGCAAACCGTCTGTACGGGATCTGCTATTACCAACATCACTTATACCATTGGCGGGTCTGCTACGGGCGCCACAGTGACCGGCTTACCTGCCGGAGTGACCTCAAATTATAACAGCTCGACAAAAGTATTGACCATCTCCGGCACACCAAGCGCGACCACATCCGGGGCGCAACTATTTACTATCACCACTACAGGAGGTAGTTCAACTATAGTTGTAAACGGAAGCATCACTGCCAATGGCGTGGTAGCTACGCCTGTATTTGCTGCAGGCGCCAGTTCTTCAAGATGCCAGGGTGCGGGTACACAAACTTACACGGCGACTGCTACCAATGCGACCAGCATACGTTACAGCATCAATACAGCTGCTTCACAGGCTGTCATCGATTCGGTTACCGGTGTAGTCACCTTTTCTCCTTTATTCACAGGTACAGCTATAGTAACGGTAACAGCCAATGGCTGTAGCCCAAAAACAGCAACACATACCATTACGGTCAGTTCCTCCGGTACGGTTAGCGGTACCACTCCGGTATGCAGCCAGACAAACGGTTCGGTAACACTTAGTGGTACTTCTGCTACAGTCGTTAACTGGCAGAGCTCTACTGATAACGGTGTCTCCTGGAATGCCTACAACCCTGCCGTAACCAGTACTACCCTTAACTATACCAATATCAATACAACAACTATGTTTCGGGCACTGGTCAACGGATCAGGATGTAATAATGCCAGCTCCAGCCCGGCAACAATAACCGTATCTCAAAAGCCTGCCTTAAGTGGTGAAACTTACTATTTATGTGGTAGTGGCAGTTTCTCTTATTCCCCGGTAACGGCTCCAACGGGTACTGTATACACCTGGGCAGCGCCAACAGTAAGTGGTGGCACCGTTACAGGAACTGCAGCCGGTAGTAACCAAAGCGCGGTAGCGCAATCCGGCCTTAACAATACAGGTACTACTGTTGCCACCTTGACTTATACGGTTACACCGGCCAACGGAAGTTGTACGGGAACGCCATTTACGATCACTACAGTAGTAGCCCCGGCATCCTTTACCGCCTCGGCAACGAACCCGGCTGCAGTATGTAGCGGCGCTCCTTTCAGCGTAACGCCCACTTCAACAAACGGAGTGTCCAGCATGAAATACAGGTGGACTGCAGCGATACAAAGCGGTACGGGCGTAAGCGGGTTCAGCAACCAGGGCACAGCAATAAGCGCACCCATCAGCCAGACTTTAATGAACACCTCTTCCGCCCCGGCAGTAGTAAGGTATACGGTAACGCCAATGGTGGGCACCTGCAGCGGTACTCCTTTTACATTCGATGTGACGGTCAACCAGAATACAATTGTAGCTAATTTTACTGTAACGCATGTTACTTGTACGGATACCGGCAATATTGTGATTAGCAGTCCTACAGGGGCCGGGTATACTTACAGCATTGACGGAAACAATTTCCAGTCCGGTACCGCCTTTAATAACCTGGCAGCCGGTAACTATACATTATGGGTGAGGAACAGCAGTGGCTGTACCGCTACAAGCCCGTTTACTGTGAACCCCAGGCCGACAACAGGTTGCGAACCACCTGTTGCCTACCCTGTAAGTACCAACCAGTCCTGGGCTCCGCAAGCGACCAACCTGGGCAGCAACCCGCTCCAGGGTAGTGATCCTTCAGATCAACCGAACCAGGGATCCTGGGAAAACAAATCTTTCAAGATCACCGCGCTACCTACCAACGGGTTTGTCCTTAAATACAATAACGCGACGGTAACTTTAAACCAGGTTATCAGCAACTACACACCATCTTCACTGAGTATTGAGCCTACCGCCGCCTCTGCCGGTGCGTCCAGCACAACGTTCTACTACGTGGTTTTGGATGCGCTCAACAATCCGAGCAGCAGTCCTGCCGCCTATACGGTCAGCTGGGCACAACCGCTACCGATGCAACTGATCAATTTCAGCGGGAAAAATAAGGAATGTATCAACGAATTATCCTGGAATACAGGCATCGAAATAAACCTGAAGCAAATCGACATTGAGCATAGCATGGACGGAAAAATGTTCCGCACCATTGGCATTCTGTTGCCTGAAGGTAGCTACAGTAGCTACCAGTTTGCAGATAAACACCCGGCGACAGGCCCTAATTTCTACCGTTTACAGATTTCTGACAGAGATGGTACCATCAATTACAGTAACGTAATTAAAATAAATAACGAATGCAGTAATACCCTATTCTTGTATCCCAACCCTACAAATGACCAGGTCTATATTATGGGATTGCAAACAGAACAGGCAAACATTCGTATTTATAGCCAGGATGGAAGACTATTGCAGGAGCAGGTATATGACCGCAATAACCCGATCAAAGTTACGTCTTTGGCCGCAGGCATTTACCACCTCCATGTCATCACCGATTCAAAAACTGAAATACTGAAATTCATCAGGAACTAAAGGATCATTTATCAAACAGTAAGCAGCACTAAACGGTGCTGCTTATTTTTTTTATGCTTATAAGATTTTGCCGTTAAGACCGGCAACGCGATAACTCATTTAGTTAATTTTCAATCTTACACCTTTATTGGTGTGCGCCTTCGCTAGCCTCATGACCAACAAATAATAAAAGCGGCCTGCAAAAACAGGCCGCTATAACTAACGTTATTATCGTTTTTATTGAGCTTCCATATTAAGATCTGTATCTGCAATGCTCGTCAGCAGTTCGTCACAAGCCTTCTCCTCTGACAAGGTGGTCAGGAAAGATTTTAAGCAGCTTTTTTCATCCATTATTTTTGCAAAAGCAGCAAGTGTACCATAAGAAGCGATTTCATAATGTTCCACTTTTTGGGCAGCAGCGATAATTCCTGCATCTCTTACCGGTCCTGCGACGGTTTCCTGCATAATGCTTTTACCTTCATCCAGCAGCCCTTGCATTGCATCACATTTCTTCGCCACGGCTTTCTTACCTAAAGCAGCGAAACAATCTTCCAGGCGGGTAATGTGAGTTTCTGTTTCTTTTAAATGCTGTGCAATCGCTTTTTTGAGTTTTGGTGAGCTTGCATTCTTCTCCATCTTTGGCAATGCTTTACTCAATGCTTTTTCAGCCCAGTAAATGTCTTTTAGAACATCTTCGAAAAGATCTTTCAGATCTTTCGCAGCTCCCTTTTTTGCCGGAGTTTTGCTAGCGGGAGTTTTACTCGCGGTACTTTTTGCGGCTACTCTTTTCGTAGCGACTTTTTTTGTGGCTGCTTTCTTAGCAGTAGCAGTTGCTTTTTTGGTTGCCATTTTCTAGAAATTTAAAGGTAAATTAAGTCGTTTCATGAACACCGGTCGGGTACAGTAATACCTAATGTACCAACCATAGATCAAATAGCCTGTTGTTTTAAGGGTATTGTTATTGATAGATCACCTTCTTGCCCCTATCCCGATTACCGTTTTCAACAGCCGATTTGCGTTAGAATTATTGAAGCAATATTCGTGCCATTTCTTTTGTTTGTTTTCAACGGCGCGTTTAAACCAGTACTACCTTGAACGGTAAACACTTAATAAGCTGTAGATATCTGTTTCAAAAAGGCAATAATGGAAGGTCAGGCTTTCCGGAGATGGCAGCAATATACCTTGGCGGGAAACGCTTTATTTTGAATCAGTATACAGCTTATTGCAGTGCTTCCTTTCCCGCCTTTCAACCGGAGTAAACGCAACCCGCTTTTTTTCAAATCAACTTGAGCGCGGCAATTGCCTCGCTGTTTAAAATAAAAATGTCCTTATAGTTGCAGATAAATTCCCGAAAGCAAGCGCCTGATCCGGGCTTCTTCTTAATTGCTGTGATACGATCCAACCTTAGACCGGTTTGCGACATCTATAGTAGGGATGAAATTTTACATACCGATTCTTTTACTGATGCTGCTGTCGGGCCCGATGTCTGCCCAGGATTCTTTGTTACTAAAAAAACTAACAGGATTACACCCGACAGGTTATGATCCTCAATGGATTCGTCCAACGGAGAAAGTAAAAAGAGACTACGCGCTGGTATTTACCGATACGGTAAGCATCTTACAGCAATCACAAAGTGGCCGCTCAGGTGCTGAAAACTTCCGGCTGCTCGTATTAAAACACAAAGCCATTTCAAAAGATACTATTTACTTATATACGAATGAATATAAGTTGACCAATACAGCCATTGATTCCGTTTGGCACTCCATATTTTCAAGAGCGCATACGCAAGACCTCCTCAGGGCCTACCAGCAACGACAACAGACTACAATCTTCTGCGCTGAAAATTATGTCAACCTGGTCTCCGTTTTCAAATCAATACAAATTCCTTATGATACGAAGCGGCTTTTACTGGTCGATAAGATCCGTTTTGATGATCAGAATATGCCCAAAACAAAACAGGATCCCGGACCCAATGACAGATGGTATCCCTCAGGAATTGCTGTTCCTAAAGAAGAAAATCCTTACCTGGTCATTATACCTTTCCAGTCCCGCGAGCAGGTACTGTCGGATTACCTTGAAATAATAGAGCAAAGACAGCAAGGTAATTTTTCCGAGGCAACAATTTTATATGTAAACGTAAAAAACGGCAAGAAAAGGCGCTATGTTAAAAGAATTGAAGCAGGGAAAAACCCGGTTACCTCCCGACAGTCGACGGCTGAAATAATGCGATCCGATATTATAGATGTAGCATTCTATCCGCCGCCGGTGAACCGGGCGCTTCGCAGCAATCAGGGTA
>CAXYKQ010000035.1:0-3652 GCA_964277835.1 uncultured Edaphocola sp.
ACCCAATCTTTGTTTTACTTGTGGAACAAGCAACGCTGTTTAGGTGTATATCAATCCGTTTTCAATAAAAAATAATTGTTTTTTACAAAACTGGTACTAGCCGGCTCTGTCCTGAGACTATTGAAGGCATTGCTGCTGCGACTCATTTATGATAAATGGGAATGGATTTTTGCTCATTTTGCAGCAGTCAATGGCAAGCAATTTGCGGACACCAATAATGTATGTGGTTATAAAACGTGTTGCCTGTGAAATATTTATCTTTAATATTTAAGGGAACACTTTGTCCTGTAATCCGCTACCCGCACGAAATTCATCAATTTTCAAACTATTTAACCAGAACACTGCCGATCTGCAGTGCAAGGTTTACTTTAAAATCAAATCAATAACACATGAAAGACCTTGTAGTGTTTTCGCATCTTCGTTGGGACTTCGTATTCCAAAGACCACAGCATATCCTGTCCCGCCTTTCTGAAACATACCGGGTTACTTTTATTGAAGAAGAGCTTTACGGCGAAGGTCCTGATGGGTATACCGACTACCTCGCAGCTCCGGGCGTCCGTGTATTCAGGCCGCACTTGCAAAAAGACCATGAAGCGGATATTATCCAAAGAAAACGCGCGATTGTCGACCAGGTTATCGAAGCTGTAGGTATTAATGATTTTATCGCATGGTACTATACGCCCATGGCGTATGCTTTCACCCGGCATTTAGCGCCGGAAATGGTAATTTACGATTGTATGGATGAGTTGTCCGCCTTCTTATTTTCACCGCCGGATTTGCTGGAAAACGAGGTGGCCCTGCTGCAAGCCGCAGATATCGTATTTACGGGCGGGTATAGCCTGTACGAAGCTAAAAAAGATAAGCATCCTGCAGTATATTGTATGCCGAGCAGCATCGATAAAGACCATTTCGGTAAAGCCCGGCAGGCTGGCCCCGAACCGGGAGACCAGGCAGGTATACCCAAGCCACGCATAGGATTTTTCGGCGTGATCGATGAGCGCTTCGACATAGAATTGATCAGGGAAACGGCGGAAAGAAAACCGGACTGGCACCTGGTCATTATCGGGCCTGTAGTCAAAATAAATCCGGCTGACTTACCGCGTAATGCTAATATTCATTACCTGGGTAGCAAAAGCTACGGGGAGCTGCCGGATTACATCAGGTGCTGGCAAATCGCTATGCTGCCTTTTGCCATCAACGAGGCCACTAAATTCATCAGCCCCACGAAAACACCGGAATACCTGGCGGCGGGAAAACCTGTTATATCGACACCGGTCAAAGATGTGGTGCGTACTTACGGTGATAAGGGGCTTGCGGCCATTGTCGCCAATACGGATGAATTCATCAGAGAGGGAGAAAAATTATTAACAATGGATGATCCTCAATGGCTGGAAAAAGTGGATCAGTTCTTGGCTGCCATGTCCTGGGATGAACTGGTAAAGAGCATGGAAAAGCAAATGCAGAAAGTATTAACGCTTAAAAAAGAAAGGGTATAAATTATGTACGACTATTTGATAGTGGGTTGTGGATTTGCCGGAGCAGTGTTGGCGGAACGCCTGGCTTCGGTTGGCAATAAGAAAGTCCTGATTATTGATAAGAGGAACCATATAGGCGGTAATGCTTATGATTATTATGATGAGCATGGCATCCTGGTGCATAAATATGGTCCGCATATCTTCCACACCAATTCAAAAGAAATTTTTGAATACCTTAGCCAGTTTACCGAATGGCGTCCTTATGAACACCGCGTACTGGCCAGCATCGACGGGCAACTCGTACCGATACCCATTAACCTGACTACGATCAATACGCTGTATGGCCTTAATTTGTCTTCCGATGAAATGGAAACTTACCTGGCTTCCAAAAGGGAACCGGTACAGCAGGTGCTCACCTCAGAGGATGTAGTATTAAGCAGTGTGGGCAAGGAGCTCTATGAGAAATTTTTTAAAGGCTACACGATCAAGCAATGGGGAATTTCACCTGCAGACCTGGATGCATCAGTAACGGCGCGCGTACCTACAAGAACCAATAAGGACGACCGGTACTTTACCGATACTTACCAGGCTATGCCGCTGAGGGGGTACACACAAATGTTTGAGCGCATATTGTCCCATCCCAATATTCACGTCATGCTGAATGCCGATTATAAAGAGGTAAAGCAAAATTTTTTATGTAAAAAAACAATATATACCGGCCCGATAGATGCCTTCTTTAATTACCGCTTGGGAAAACTGCCTTATCGCTCTATAGATTTCAAATTCCAGACGCTGGACACCGAAAACTTTCAATCCTGCGGCACTGTAAATTATCCCATGAGTCAACTGTATACCCGTATTACCGAATTTAAAAAGCTTACCGGTCAAACGAATGCCAAAACAACCATTGTTATGGAATACCCGGTAGCAGAAGGCGACCCTTACTATCCCATTCCGCGTAAAGAGAATCAACAGCTTTATAACCAATACAAAGAACTGGCAGAACAGTTCCCGGATGTCTATTTCACCGGCAGGCTGGGTACTTACAAATATTACAATATGGACCAGGTAGTGGCGCAGTCACTTGCTTTGTTTAAGAAGTTAACTGCCCCGGAAAAGCCGGTGAATGGTACGGTGAAAAAAATAATTGCTTCAAATCTGTAAGTATGGAAAATCCGTTTTCATCCTTTTGGATCGCCGGTTACGAATGTAGTGATCAACTTAACTACTATGGTGATCGGGTTAACCTGTTGGCCGCCACCGGCCACCAGGTGCATATCGAAGAGGATTACACCCGGCTCCGGGAATTTTCGATCAGTACGGTACGCGAAGGGGTACAATGGAGTTGTGTAGAAATAAGCCCTTATGTCTATGACTGGACTAATGTAATTGAGATGATAAAGGTTGCCCGGCAACAGCAGGTCCAGGTAATCTGGGACCTTTGCCACTTCGGCTATCCTGCCGATCTTACCCCGCTACATCCTCATTTTGCCAAACGATTCGTCGCCTTTTCACTTGCTTTCCTGGAATTGTACCGCAGCCTGCAGCCAGAAGGCTTATTGATCATTACGCCTATCAATGAAGTAAATTTTATGGCCTGGCTGGGAGGTGAGGTAGGGGCCACCAGCCCTTATACCAAAAATTATGGCTGGCAGGTCAAGTACCACCTGATGCAGGCTTATATACAGTGTGTCAAGGCGATGAAGGCCCGCGACAGGCAACTGCGTGTGCTGGTTACTGAGCCGCTTATCAATATTGTACCGGAAGATACACAGGAACTTGATTTAGTGCACAAAGCCGGGGAAAAAAACGAAGAGCAATTCCAGATGCTGGATATCCTTTGTGGCTATGCCTGCAGGGAACTTGGCGGCAATGATGATCTGGTCGACATGATCGGCTGCAATTATTACCACAATAACCAGTGGTATTACCCCTCAGAACGGCAACTGGACTGGCGCAGCGGTTCTTTACAAAACGGATATCGAAAGCTGTCAGAAATGTGCCGCGAAGTTTATGAACGCTATAAACGGCCTATAGTGATTACCGAAACCAGCTTCGAAGGGGAGTTGAAAGGAGAATGGCTGCAACTGATCGCGGAAGAATGCGAAGAGATGTTACGGATGGGATTAAAATTGTTTGGGGTGTGTATTTACCCGGTGCTGAACCGCCCGGATTGG
>CAXYKQ010000036.1:0-2575 GCA_964277835.1 uncultured Edaphocola sp.
CCAGGTTGAAGAAGACCTGGATAACAGCGGAGCGCCCGGGGGCAGGACTAAGATTGCGGGCTTCACGCTGGGTGATGTGAGACGCACTTACCGTCTGGCTTTGAGCTGTACGGGGGAGTATGCGGAAGCAGTTGCCGGCGCCAATCCCTCTACTGCGGCGGTGTTCGCAGCTATGGTGACCACGATGAACCGTGTAAACGGTATTTATGAACGGGAACTTGCCGTTACCATGCAGTTTATTGCTAATAATGATCTGCTCATTTACACTAATGCGGCTACCGATCCATTTACAGCCAATAACAATGGCGATCAGCTGCTGGGGCAAAACCAAAGCAATACCGCCAATGTGATCGGACAAGCTAATTTTGATATCGGGCATATCTTCAGTACAGGTGCCGGCGGCGTTGCCATATTGGGTAGCGTGTGCCGCAACGGGCGGAAGGCCCAAGGGGTAACCGGAAGGCCCAATCCTGTGGGAGATCCGTTCGATGTGGATTACGTAGCTCACGAAATGGGGCACCAATTTGGCGCAGACCACTCATTCAACCAGTGTTCCGGTACCGAAAATAGTTCTACTGCTTATGAACCCGGTAGCGGCTCTACCATTATGGGTTATGCCGGTATCTGCGGTGCAACCAATGACCTTCAGAGTAATTCAAGCGACTATTTTCATAAGACCAGCCTTTCTGAAATCCATAACTGGCTTCTGAACGGCAATGTCGGTACCTGCCCGACTACTCAAACAGGATATGCCGCACCTGCTTTCACCGTAAGCACCAACAGCTACCAGATTCCTATACAAACGCCATTTGAGCTTGATTTTCCCGAAGTTACCGCTGCGGATGCAGGCAGTACTATACTTACAAATATTGAGCAGTATGATCTTGGCAATTTCAGAAGTAATGAAAACCTCGGATCGAGCTTTAATGCCGGGCCGGCTTTCAGGTCATTTCCCCCGGATGCGGCTAATTACCGCTCCTTCCCTGAAAATGTAGTTTTGAGAAACGGTTACCTTTCTGTCCGTGGTGATCGCTTAACGGATGTTGCCCGTGGCTATAACATGGCATATAACGCGCGCGAGCTTCACACCGATGGGTGGGGCGCAATCAACAGTAATGACGCGCTCACCAACATAACGGCTGCGAGCAATACGGGTCCTTTTCGTATTTTGTATCCCAGTGAGCGTGACTCTATCCTGAGAAACAGTGTGACAAAAATTTATTGGGATGTGGCTAATTCGGACCTTGCTCCTATCAACTGCAGCACGGTGGATGTTTATTTATCTACAGATGGCGGCTACACCTTCCCTCTAGTTTTAGCACAGAATGTTCCCAATACAGGTAGTGCGGATATCAACATACCCGATATGGCGGTTAATAATGCCCGTATAAAGATAAAAGGTACGGACAATATTTTCTTTTCTTTTTCCAGGTATGATGTCGTAATCGGTAATACGGCAACTTCGTATAACCCGAATCCTACAAGCCTGCCGGGTGTCGCGCAGGAAAATCCTGTAACCATTTATCCTAATCCCGCTCTTGATGTCTTAAATGTTGCGCTGAATACATCCGCTACGCAGCATGGGGACCTGGTATTGGTAAATACAATCGGGCAAGTTGTCTGGTCAGGGGCGATCAGCCAAAGCAATGCGACGCTTAAAATTAAAACGAGTAACCTGCCGCAGGGCATTTATATATTGAAATATAAAAATAATGCCGGTGCAGAGTTTTACCGTAAAGTCTCTGTGATGAAATAAATATTTTGATTTTATTATAGATACTTTCACATCTGCCTAACAATAGCTATCAGTTTTAAAAATTACATTTGTGTTGTAAACAAAAAACATAAACAAATAAAAAATTACTGATTATGGGAAACAAAACAAGAGGTGGAGGATTGCTTGCTTTAGGATTAGCGGCAGCTGCATACTGGGTTTGGGGTATGAAGAAAGAAGATAAGGACAAAGTGAAATCTAAAGTTGCAGATGCAGGTAACAAGATCAAAGAAAGAATACCTCAGGATCTGAAAGACAAAATCGACGGCTTATTAAATAAATCAAAAGGAAGCACCGCTTCTTAAGTATGTCGACAGATAAAGAAAAACACAACGCAATGCGTTGTGTTTTTTTATGGCTGACAGGGATGTCACAGTCCTCGGGACGGTTTACCTTGTTTAATTTATTTACTGATTCGTGCACGGACTTCAGGTATATAACCGGTTAGATTATTTAAGGTGAAGCAAGTTATTTGTAATTAACTTAGATACGGTGTTCAGCGTTCTTTAAAAAAATAATAGATAGAATAGCAGTAAAAAGGCAAAGCGATTATTTTATATTGTTGCGAGTATGGGTCTTTTCTCCTGTGACAGGTCCTTACACCGGCCGGAAAGTGTGCCTGATCCATTTATCGTGCCTCCCGGTGAATTTGCGGCGAATGGAGCTATCTCAATTATAGTGTTCCGTCTTTTGAGCCGGACCTGGCTTATGATCCGGCGAATCACCTGGCGATCAAAAGGGCAGTAAGCCTGCGCTCTGAAACTGACCTCTATGCTTATGACGGGGAGGATTATCATAACA
>CAXYKQ010000037.1:0-6549 GCA_964277835.1 uncultured Edaphocola sp.
CTTCCGATCTCCGATACTTCGCCTTTCTCTACATCATACATAGCGCCAACCAACAGCACTTTTCCTTCCTTCACTAAATCCTTAATAATGGGACTTTGATCGAGGATAGATTGCTTGGCATTGTGGACATTCAGGGCGGCAACTGAATTGACATATTCTTTATCCATACTCGAACAGTCTTTACCGTCGGTGCAGGCCGCTGTCACCGCCGGGCGAATCTTTTCCAGCAATTGCGTCAGGCTCCCTAATTCTACCTTATCAATAGCACCCTTAACTGCGCCACAGTTGGTGTGGCCTAATACCATCAATAATTTAGAGCCTACCACAGCGGTCGCATATTCCAGTGAACCGAGTACATTCTCCGAAGTAACGTTACCCGCCATCCTGACGCTGAATACATCACCGATACCCTGATCAAAAATAATTTCAACAGGGGCCCTTGAGTCCATACAGCTGAGGATGGCCGCAAAAGGCTTCTGGCTGTTTCCCGTCAGTTCCACTTTACTCAGTAAGTCTTTATTGACACTGATTCCATTTGTAAAGCGCTTATTGCCGTCTAATAAAATCTGTAAAGCATCTTGTGGTTCAATTGAGTTTAAATCGTTGTTATACTTCTGTAACATTAAATTTTGTTTTAAATAAATGAAATAAAAGGGATTAAAAAACGGTCAGCAAAACCTCTGTCATGATTCAAGCTCCTTCAATAGTTTGTTGTGATTACCGGCCCATTTTTTTGCATCCTCACTCTGCTCTAATTTGTCCATAATAACGCGTACGCTTGTTCCGGAAGGGATCTGGTACTCGTTCCTGAAACCGGTCAATGAAACAGTTATATTTTTACTGGGTGCTTTTACGGTATAGAATTCCCGGATCTCTTCCAGTACATCATAATCAATATATTCGGAATGCGTAGCATCGATTACGATGGTGCTGCCGTCCGGGAAATTATCCAGTGTTTTTTTAATACTGCCTTTGTTCAGGAAGGAAACTTCCTGCGCCAGTTCCAGGGTAATGAGGTCCTGGTCTTTAGACTGTATCCTTTTGTAATAGTAAGGGATCCTGGTATTGGCGCGTAACAGGTAAAAAATACTGATGATCATCCCCAGCCCTACACCGTTCAGTAAACCCAGGAACGGCAATGCCACTGCTACCGCTGTCACCACGAACGGAATAAACTCCGTTCTGCCCACGTGGTACATGTGTACAAAGATAGCCGGGCGTGCCAGGCGATAACCGGTAAATATCAATATGGCTGCCAGTGCAGATTTAGGAATCATGTTCAAAACCATAGGTATGGTAGCCACACAACCAAACAAAAGGACACCATGCACTATCGTCGACAATTTAGACTTAGCGCCTGCATTAATATTGGCACTCGAACGAACGATCACCGAAGTAATCGGCAAGCCGCCCAAGAAACCACTGGCCACGTTGCCCATACCCTGGGCGATCAATTCTTTATTACCGGAAGTATTCCGTTTCAAAGGATCCATTTTGTCGGTCGCTTCGATACATAATAAAGTCTCAATAGAAGCGACGACAGCGATAATCAATCCATATTTCCATACCGAGAGGTTGGCAAAACCGCTGAAATCGGGAAGGGTAAATTGAGTAAAGAACGCCCGGGCTGAGGTAGGCACTTCCAACTGTACCAGGTACTCTTCATCCAGGTGCAGCATACCGCTGGTCTTATGAAACAATACATTCAACAAAGTGCCCACAATAACGACGATAAGGCCTGCCGGGATCATTCTTAGTCTACGGAAAGGTTTGGTACTCCATAAGATTAAAATACCCAAACAAACTAAAGTGATCGTTACGGCGCCCCAATGTATATTATTCAGGACACCAGTCAATAAATTAAAGTCCATCCCGCGCTCACCATCCAGCATGCCTACCCGGCCATCGTTATAACCTACCGCATCCCTCAATTGCTTATAAATAATTGTTAACCCAATGCCGGCCAGCATACCTTCAATGACACTGGACGGAAAAAAATTGGCAAACGTACCGGCTTTCATCAATCCCAGCACTAACTGGAAAACACCGGCTAATATTACCGCACAAAGGAAAATTTCAAAGGCTCCGAGCTCGGTAAGCGCCCCTACGACAATAGACACCAGGCCCGCAGCAGGGCCACTCACACTGAAGGTACTTTTACTTAAGGCACCAATGATAATGCCTCCGATTACACCGGCGACAATACCGGAAAACAGGGGAGCTCCTGAGGCCTGGGCAATACCCAGACAAAGCGGCAGGGCAATCAGGAATACGATTAATCCGGCCAGGAAATCGTTCTTGGCGTAGGAAAATAAAGACTTTTTTTGAGTCATTTTTTAGGTATAAATAAAATGTTTGTAGAAAAATTGAGTCGACGCCGGCATCAAAAAGAAACACCAAAAACAGCATGAATAAGGCTGCCGGGTGTCCTGTACGATCCGTTCATCAATAAAAATAAAATTCTTCAACGTCTCAGTGTATTACCTAAATATCTATACATCGGCATACAGTTACATAAAGACAATTGCAGAGCAAAGGGGTCTAAGCCAGGGAAGGTAAATCGGGAGGTTGAATCAACACTTCGAGATGAAAGCACTTGATCAGCGCTTCGTCAACAATAATGAAAGATTGCTGATTCTTCTGGTCAAACTGGTCGGTGGAAATAGTATAGTCAAGATACCAGAGCCTGTTGATGGGCTGCAGTTTGTGCACCAGGTTCTGAGGCGTAACTTCCTCTTCCGCCATAGTCTGACTCCATAAACTTTTGCCTACTTCCTTCACAGGTATCAACTGTGTGGACAGCAGTAAAAAGAAAAATATGGCAATCAATATCCTCATCGTGGTAAAGATAAGGCAACATTGCTTTTTAGGACGTTTTTCGCTGGTTAATTTTTTGAAAATTTGGTAAAAAAAGATAGGCTGCCATTAAGATAATGACAGCCTATGCGCAATAATTACAAATTTGTTTTAGAATGTGGAAGTGATCATCACCTTCAGCCCGTTAAAGGCAGGCTCATACCGGCATACCCCACCGGTACAGTTGATCCCTTCTACCTGTTTAACCCAGGCGGCAGAGAAGCGATTGGGTCCCCTGGTATGGGCCAGGAAGAAGTTGTAATAATGCTGACCGTCATCGCCGGTATGGGCCGGTTTCACATTATACATATCGGAAACGGCAAAAGACCATTTCGGTGCGATCGCATACTCCAGCTGTAAGAATGCCCAGCTACCGAAATCCTGTTTGGTGTCCATATATTGTACCTGAACAGAAATCGATTGTTTCGGCGATAATTTATAGACGAACTCGGCAAATGGCGTCCAGGCGACCACCAGCGGCACCCCGGGTTTAAACTGGTAATATTCCTGGTTGTACTCCATATAATGTAAACCCAGAGTCAGCCGGATATCTTTCAGGCTACGAATATTGGTTTCAAAATAAGCCTCACGGTAAAGCTTTACCTTATCCAGTTTATTAATGTGCGTATAGCTCACGTTAAAATCATAATCATCATTGGGCACATACATCACATTACCATTCAACGCCAGCTCACTCCAGTCCAGGGACTGCGGCATATAACGTGCGATCAGTCTCTGAGGCCGGATCTGTGCTACCAAAGGCTGCCAGCCCAGCATACCCAAGTTCGCACTTTCAGACGGAGAAGTCCGCATTACAAAATTCTGGGTGCGTTTACCGGTAAAGTTAACGGCCAAACCTTCCATGGCATAGCCCAGGGTAGTGTACAGGAAAGAACCGGGATTGTATTCCAGGTCGCCAGTGTAATTATTATAGGCTTCTTCTGATTTCAGGGCACCTTCCACATACCAGGAGAATCCGCCTACAGACAAGGTATTGTAGACCGAGCCGGCGTACATGTTGTATTTAGCTTCCCTTCGTTCTTCGAGCGGTAAACTATTGGTACGGGTTACCACCGCGTCCAGGCTGGCTTTGTCCAGCGTACGGTTCACAACGCCAAATCCCGGGTTCAGGAATACTTTGTTCTTGACATTGTAGTTACCGTCTACACTCAACCCTTTGATGATCGGGTTGTATCTTTGAAACAGGAATTTTTGCTGCCCGGTAAAGGCTTTCACCATCAGGTTATCATTGATCTGGTATTTCAAACGCAAACCGACCAACGCATTATCAATCAGTAAACCACGGTCTTCGTAAGCCCTGAAAATACTCCCGCTACCGATCTGGTCATAGATGTAACCGCCGGTAATATTTAATTTTTGGATGTCTTTTGAGATCCCCCAGGCGCCGATACCGAAACCATTCGTAGGCTGTGTGGGCACCAGCAGGTTTGAATTATTAAATACATCCATACGCACAAATGCATCAAATCCTTCCTGTGAATACCGCAAACCCAACCAGGCCTCGCCCCCGCTCAGCAGATTATCATACATCGGGTTGTCCGATGCTTTAATCGTCGTATCCCTGCTGAAAAAGTTCATATTGGTCATGAGGTCACCGGAAATTTTACCCGGTAACAAGCCTTGACCGTAAGACATAGATACGGCACTTGCAGAGGCAATAAATAATAGAGATAATGCTTTCATTCTTGAAATTGAATAACAATTTATTTTAACACATACATTTAAACCCTGCCTGAAAAATATCGTCTAAACAGGAGTTGTTTCAAATATTTAACTTAATATTTTAACAAGCTAAAGTAAATCTTTTTAAGTACATTTGGTCTTATTTTTTTAAAAGGACAGTAAAATAGAAAACAAAATATTATTATGAAAAAAGTAGCCGCATTTATAACGGGCTTGGTATTAGCCTTCCAGGTTCAGGCGCAACAATCTGCTTTACCTTCTACTTCGGTAAAAGACCTTAATGGCACCAACATCGCGTTCAACCAGACGGTTGAAAAAGGCAAAATTACTTTGATCAGCTTTTGGGCCACCTGGTGTATTCCCTGTAAAAAAGAAATTAAAAACATAAAAGGTAAACTGGCGGATTGGCAAAAGGAAATCCCGGAGTTCAACTACATGACCGTATCTATGGATGATGCGCGTGCTACCGCCCAGGTGCGTTCTTACGCAAAATCCCAAGGTTGGAATTTCCCGGTTTTCCAGGATCCGAATTCAGACCTTAAACGTTCCCTGAACTTCCAGAATGTACCGTTTACGCTTATTGTAGACCAGGAGGGAAAAATCGCCTTGATGCATACCGGTTATGAAGAAGGTGGCGAAGATATTCTTTATGAGAAAGTAAAAGAACTTGCTGCCAAAAAATAGGGGAAGCAAGTTGAAATATAATTAGCCGTACAAGCAACAGCAGGAGTAATCATACTTCTGCTGTTTTTTTATGCCCCGGAAATGCTGACTTTACACAGGCTGGCCTCTACCGCCATTCATCGCATTAATAGGTTAACCATTAGTTAACATAATGGAAATAGCTACGTAATCTCATAAACTCAATTTCGTTCGCTTAAAAACGAACATTATTTTATGAAACGATTTTTCCGCTATATCGCGATTTGTTTATCATATTGCTTGATTGCCCCGGCTACTACCCTCCAAGCACAAAACATAGATCCCTACCTGCAGGCCATACAACCTACCGGCATCGTCATTAACTGGAAAACCGGCACTACCGTAAACAACCCGATGGTTCGTTACGGGCTTACGGAAAACGACTTAAATGCTACGGCAAACGGGTTATCCAACCTGATCACGGGTGCGGGTTACAGCAACAATTATTTTTACAATACGATAAAGTTAAGAGGCCTGCAACCGGCTACAAAGTATTATTACCGTGTGATCAGCGGCAATGACTCCAGCGCTGTCCACTCTTTTCATACCTTACCGCAGCCGGGTATGGCGCCTAATGCCAGCGGCAAGCTGCGGTTCCTCATCATTGGCGATAACCAGCTCAGAAATTCTTTCCGTTATGACACTTTAATGTTAGCCGCTAAAAGAAAAATGACCGAACGCTATGGTCCTAACTTTAATGATTCCGTTTCTTTTATTTTAAACCTGGGAGACCAGGTGGATAACGGCAGCCTGGACCATTACGAAAATCTACACCTTAAGAAATCAAGATATTTGTCCGGTGTGTTACCCATACAAACGGCGGTGGGCAATCATGAAACCTATCAACCCGAAGGCATCAGAACTTACTATGAACACTTTTTCCTGGACAGCATGCACTATAAGGGCATCTACTCGGGCAACGAAGGATATTACTCCTTCCAGGCGGGTAATGTGGTGGTGATTTACACCAATACAGATGGGGTCACGACGCAGCAGCTGAACTGGGCCAAAAAGGTAGTAGATACGGCGAACGCCGATCCTACGGTTAAATGGATCATCACGATCGGCCACAGGCCTTACCGGGCAGAACAATATGTTTCGGATGTCTCTCCATGGTTGCGGGACCAGCTTATCCCCTATTGCATGACCTCTCCGAAATTCCTGCTGAATGTGGGTGCGCACCACCACCTGTACGCCCGTGGACAGTTTATGGATGCCCCGGCTTACCATATTATCTCCGGCGGCGTAGCCTGGGACCAATATTGGGGCAATACGGCAGAGGAAGCT
>CAXYKQ010000038.1:0-3407 GCA_964277835.1 uncultured Edaphocola sp.
CGCCCACATCGTCAGAGCTGGAACACGATTATTTGTGGCGGCACTATATTGCACTACCTGAAAAAGGAAAGTTCGCCGTATTTAACCGTTCCCATTATGAGAACGTGCTGATCACAAGGGTGCACCCCGAATTTATCCTGAAAGAAAACCTTCCCGGCATCAACACTGTGGAAGATATCCCGGAAAACCTGTGGGAGCAACGCTTTGAACAGATCAATAATTTTGAGAAGCATATTAGCCAGAATGGGGTTTTTGTATTCAAATTTTTCCTGCACTTAAGTAGGGCAGAGCAGAAAGAACGCTTGCTGCGAAGGCTGGACAAGCCGGAACATAACTGGAAATTCAATCCCGGCGACCTCGAAGAGCGTGAGCGCTGGCATGATTACCAGAAATATTATGAGGAAGCCATCAACGCGACATCAAAAAAACATGCCCCCTGGTACATTATCCCCGCCGATGATAAGGAAACCGCACGCTACCTTGTTGCCAAAACTATCTTCGATTCCCTCAAAAAATACGACGATATCAAAGAACCCGAAGTGAACGAAGAGGTGCTGGAAAATATTTCGCTCTATAAAAAGGAACTCAGGAACGAGAAAGATTGATTATTAATGCTCACTCATTCCTAATGATATAGTCAAATCTATAAAAATGTCATTATCCATGTATCTGTTTTTATTTTCACGCAAAGCCGCAAAGCCGCCAAGACTCATGCGGGATTAATGCGGGATTAATGCGGTTAAAAGCCGCAAAGCATTGCATTGCAATGTTTAGGGGTCTCAACTTTGCGTCTTGGCGCCTTTGCGTGAAATAAAATTTAATTTGCGTGCATACAAGTTATGCCAATAAATTGATTCAATTGTAATTGACTATTTATATCTACAAATTCCCAATTATTGATCAGTAATTAATATGCGATGCCAAACGGCAATAAAAAATAGAAAATAATCAATAAAATGGTCAATCCAAGAATTCGTGTAGTTCTTCTTCCGAAAGGCAGATGCCTATGTGCTCTACCTTCTCGTTATCATCTTCGCCGCCGCCTATAAAATAGATAGGGATCCCGGAGGTAATTTTACGCTTAAAGATGTGCTCGGCAGTTAAACGCCCATGCGACGGCTTCGTAGCATAATTCACGATTATAGCATCGGGTTTGCAAAGTGCTGTTTTGCGGTAGGCCTCAGCGCCATCAACGAGTTCGTGCCCGGCAATAGTATGCAGGGTGCTTTTGCAGTAATCAAGCAGTGGGGTAGTGGCTTCCCTGCTCCAGTCGATGATGAATAACTTCATGGTACGTTGGATATACCACAAATTTAAAAAACCTGCACTATAAAATGCAGGTTTTTAACAGAGTCAGTTTTTGTTCTTAGGTGTATTTTTAATTGTTCCCTGGCGGGATACCAATTTGTTACAGCTTAAAGCCATAGGCGATACGAAGCGCAACCTGGTCGGTCTTGAAATCATTGGCACCTTCATACCTGAGGCTAAGGTCGATCACATCATTAGCATATCCAATGCCCGGAGCCCACAGGAAGGTTGTTTCATTATAGTCATTGGTTACTGCAAAACCGGCACCGGCCTCACCCAATACGTAGAAACGGTCACCCCACACAAAGGCCTTAAAGCCGGCTTTTGCAGGAATGTAGCCAAGGTCAGGCACATTATCCTCGCCAAATAAGTGTGTGTAACCTGTTGTCAGGGTAAGCGATGTTCTTTGTGATAGGTCGTACTGCAGCCTTACGTCGCCGCCAAGAGCGAAATTAAAATAATCGCCGGTAGTTACCCCGCCATTAAGCCCGAAGCCCAAACGGAATCCCTGGTCGTAATTTTCAGTTGTTGAAGCGCCATCCTGCGCAAAGGCTGTCATGCCAAGCATCATCATACCCGATAACAGCAGTCCTTTAAAATTCATTAGCTTTTTCATGATCTTCTCTTTGTTTTCGTTAGTGAAGTAAAATTACCGTAATACTTTTACTAATAATTCCAATATTTCGTTAATTAAATGGTAATGAAATAATAAAATTAACAGGAATAGTTTTTAAATTGATGACTTATAAGTTTTTAGCTTTTATCGGTTTCCTGTTGTAAACATTCGGCCTACCTTTGCAAAAAAATTAAAGTGGGCTTTTCTGCATATACAAAAGAATTCAGGGCAAACATTACACTGGCCTATCCCGTTATTGTGGGTATGCTTGGGCACACGCTCATTACGGTAGTCGATAACATCATGGTCGGTAGGCTGGGGAGCACCGAACTTGCGGCAGTATCCCTGGGTAACAGCATTGTGTTTATAGCCATGTCGGTGGGGATTGGCTTTTCGACAGCTATCACGCCCATAGTGGCGCAGGGCGACGGCGCAAAGAACCATGCTACCGTCCGCTCAGTATTTCATCACGGGCTGCTGTTGTGTACGGTTTTAGGGCTATTTCTCTTTGGGGTGGTTACATTGGCCAAACCGCTGATGTACCTTATGAACCAGCCTGCAGAAGTTATCGCCCTCGCATCGCCGTATATCGACTGGGTGGGCTTTTCGCTGATACCGGTTGTTATCTTCCAGGGGTACAAGCAATTCGCCGACGGTATGTCGCTTACCAAGTACGATATGTATGCCGCTATATTTTCCAATGTGCTACACGTCGTAATTAACTACTTCCTTATATATGGTATTTGGTTCTTCCCGAGGCTGGGCATTATGGGAGCAGCGCTGGGTACGGTCATTTCGCGTACTGCCATGGTTATCTATATGCATTACCTGCTGTCGCGAAACGAAAAATTAAAGCAATACTTCCATAACTTTAGCTTTAGCGAAATAAAAAAATCCATGCTCCGGAAGATCGTGGCACTCGGCCTGCCATCGTCCATGCAGATGCTGTTTGAGGTAGCCTTGTTTACCACCGCAGTATGGCTTTCGGGATTTCTCGGGAAGAACAACCAGGCCGCCAACCAGATCGCCCTCAGTATGGCATCGATGACATTCATGTTTGCCATGGGGCTCAGCGTCGCCGCCATGGTGCGCGTTGGCAACAATAAAGGGCAGGGGGATTATGTGAATTTACGTACGGTGGCTCGTTCGGTGTTCTTATTGGTTATCATTGTCGAAACCATATTTGCATTGCTTTTCGTGGCGTTCCACGAATTTCTGCCGCACCTTTTCCTGAATATGGAGAATACGATCCAGCTGACCGATAACACCGAAGTGATAAGCATCGCCTCAACCCTGATTCTGGTGGCCGCTGTATTCCAGATATCCGACGGCATACAGGTGGTGGTGCTTGGCGCGCTGCGGGGCATACAGGATGTAAAGATACCAACGATCATAACCTTTATAGCTTACTGGGTCATTGGGTTCCCGATATCGTTCTACCTGGGGCTACACACACCGCTAAAAGGAACCGGCATCTGGATAG
>CAXYKQ010000039.1:0-2964 GCA_964277835.1 uncultured Edaphocola sp.
TTTATTTCTATAAAAAATGACAAATAACCTTGCGTTTTTTATGGCAATCAACCTACTTTCGCGGCGCTTTTCAACTTGAAACAAAAGAAATCAGTATAGATGAAAAAGATTTTACTTTCCTTACCCGTTTTGTGCAGCACTGGCCTGAATGCTATCGCACAGTCGGACAGTGCCAAGCTGCAACTGGAGAACATAGTCGTGCTTTCAGATAAATTGCAGATCCCTTTTAAAAAACAAAATCGCAATATACAGGTCCTCACCGCACAACAGATTGCCCAAATCCCGGCAAAATCGGTAAACGACCTGTTGGCCTATATTGCCGGGGTAGATGTACGTCAAAAAGGCCCTAACGGGAGCCAGGCAGATATCGGCATCGATGGCGGCACCTTCGATCAGACCCTGGTCCTGATCAATGGCTTTAAGGCAAGTGACCCTCAGACCGGGCACAATATGATGAACATTCCCATACCTATTGACGCTATCGAACGCATAGAGGTCATTAAAGGCGCGGCAGCGCGCATTTACGGGGTCAATGCGCTGATGGGCGCAATTAATATCGTCACCAAAAAAGACAAAAGCAACACTTTTACCGCAAGACTTTACTCCGGCTCCTCCTTTCAGAATGATGATACCACAGGTAATCTATATGGCAATTTCGGAGCACAGCTCGTGGGCCAGATGAATACCGGCAACTGGCAACATCTTGTGGGCGCCACCTGGGAGCAGGGCAATGGTTATCGTTACAATACGGCTTATAAAAACACAAGAGTACTTTACACCGGAAAAGGGCAGCTAAGCGAAAAGGCTAGTCTTGAATTACTGGGTGGTGTAGCCAATAGCGATTTTGGTGCCAATGCCTTCTATGCCGCTCCCGGTGATAAAAATGCCGAAGAAGAAGTGAATGCTACTTACTTAGCCTTGCGCGCGCCGGTACACATCAGCGAACACTGGACACTACGTCCATCTGTAAGTTACCGTAATGGCTACGATCACTATGTATACATCAAGCAAAGACCCGAGGTGAGCCAGAACAAACACCGCACCCACACCATTGACGCCAGCCTGGACAATACATTTAATACCGGTTTCGGTAATATAGTCGTGGGCCTGAACGTACGCAGTGAACAGATAAAGAGTACCAATCTTAAAGACCACAGCCGCATGAACTATGGCGGGTTCCTGGAGTATCAATACCAATGGAAAGAAAAACTGGATGTAAACCTGGGCGCCTACCTGAATCAGAATACGGTTTACGGTTTTAATATTTACCCCGGTATAGATGTGGGCTACCAGATCAATCATGACCTGCGTGCCTTTGCTAATGCAGGATATGGCCAGAGGCTTCCTACATTCACTGACCTTTACTACAAAGGGCCGGGCAACCAGGGCAATGAATTCCTGAATCCTGAATACATGATCGGTTACGAGGCCGGTTTGAAGTACCGGAAAAATGAATGGTATGCAAATGCCTCCTTTTTTCTAAAAAACGGGAGAGACTTTATTGACTGGGTAAGGCCGGATACGGCCAGTGCCTGGACCGCGCAAAATTTCAATCGCCTCAATAACCGCGGCGTACACTTCGACGCCGGGTACAGCAATACTTTTAGAGAGGTATTATTAAATATCCGCGCAGGCTACACTTACCTGAAACCTGAAATAGGAAGCATTGAAGATGTAAGCAAAGAGTCCTGGATGTCGCAGTACGCGGTAAATGCTTTAAAGCACCAGGGCATACTGAGCGTCAACGCTACCTTATACCGTCATTTCAATATAGGCATCCATAACCGCTACCAGCAGAGATGGAATGCCGGCAACCCGCTCAACGGTTACGGTCGCAAAGAATATGTGCTGACCGATTTGAGACTGGGTTACCAGGTGAAGCAATTCCAGGTAGATGCCGATGTAAACAACCTGTTTGATGTCCGGTATATAGAATCCGGCGTAGTGCCTTTACCCGGGCGCTGGTATACCCTCAGCCTGATCTACAAGTTAAAATAATAGTAAAGTTGTCACTTTATTTTGACCGGGGAGTTATTTTTTATTAGATTCGCCACCTTAAACATAAATAATCAGAAAAAACAATGAAAAAAATTTTTACTTCGGTAGCAGTTATTGCTGCTTGTGCGGTTGGAGCTTTCGCTCAAAAAAATGTAGACCTTGGATTTGATGTTACCAGTCATACGCAATTTGGGAGCTATCCTAATGTAGCGGCAGGAGACAGCATCGAATTTACCATTAAAGTTTCCAATTCCGGAACTCAGGCTGTTGAACCAACAGATACTCTTACTTTCTGGATGGTAGGCTACACCTTCAATAGAAGCGATAATTTTACGCCTACTTATTTAAGCCGCAGGATATATGGATTTGACATTCCTGCTGGTCAAAGCCAGGACTATACGTTCCGTGTACAAAACGGAGGTGGTGTAATCATAGGTGGCGACACCATCCAGAACATCTTTATCCCTGATGATACAAATACCCTGATCGTAGAAGGTTACGGCAGAGATCAGGCCGGAACATTGTTCAACGACCCGGGTGTAGATAATTCCAATCCGGATGCAGATGGTGCTTTAACCGGCAACAACGCAGTAAGACGCGATTATATTCTGGGAACTCCTCCTACTTCAATGAAAGATCTGTTCAGCAAAAAAGCAGCAACATTAAATATCTACCCGAACCCAGGCAATGGTAATGTAAATATTAAGCATGCTTTAACCGCTGCAACTGAAGTTTCTGTTAAAGTTACCGATATCGCAGGCCGTGTAGTGTATACACAAAGCTATGGCAAACAAGCTGCAGGTGAGCAAACGTTCAACCTGGACTTAGCTAATTTAGCCAATGGTGTTTATGCAATTGAATTAACAGCAGGCAGCCAAAGAGCAACCGGCAAATTCACTATTAAGAAATAATCATTCCAACAGTCATAAAAAAAAACGGAGGTGGATATAAATCTCCTCCGTAATT
>CAXYKQ010000040.1:0-2819 GCA_964277835.1 uncultured Edaphocola sp.
AGCCAGAAGGCCTGTAGCCAGGTACAAAAGCAAAAGCCACGCTATAGCTTTTCCTATAGTATGGCTTTTGAAATTATTTGCTGATAATTGGTACATGTCTTGTTTCATTTTCAAAATTGCCCTTTTAAGCTCCTGCGTCATTTTTCCCACGCTCTTTCTGCCATTCGGAACGATGTTTTCTTAAGGGATGATCTTTTGATTTATTGAATATCTTTATGCCGTTTTCCCGGCCTGCCCTGCGTGCTCTTTGCTCTTCAACCGGAAGATGATATTCGCCGGTACAGTCCTCACTGCAACAACCATCATATTTTTCTTTGCAGGCAGGACATTGTATGAACAACAAATGACAGCCATCATTATTACAATTGGTATGGGTATCGCAAGGCGCGCCGCATTGGTGGCATTCAGAGATAACATCCTCTGTGATACGCTCACCCAGCCTTTCATCGAAAACAAAATTTTTACCGATAAATTTAGAAGGCAGCCCCTGTTCTTTGGCTTTGCGCGCATACTCAATAATGCCCCCTTCTACGTGGAACACATTTTTAAATCCCCGGTGCAGCATATAGGCACTGGCTTTCTCACAACGGATGCCCCCGGTGCAGTACATCACAATGTTTTTATCTTTGGCGTCTTTGAGCATTTCAGCAGCCATAGGTAATTGCTCCCTAAAAGTATCGGAAGGTACTTCCAGCGCGTTCTCAAAATGCCCTACTTCATATTCATAATGATTTCGCATATCAACGAAGATGGTCTCTTTGTCCTCTGCGAGCTGGTTCACTTCATCGGCTTTAAGGTATTTACCCACATTTTCCAGGCTGAACGTCGGGTCATTAATGCCATCGGCTACGATCTTCTCCCGGGTTTTCATCCGCAATACCCAGAATGATTTCCCGTCATCGTCTACCGCGATATTCAGGCGGATGCCTTCCAGCGCCGGGTGAAACTGATACAAGGTTGCTTTAAACGCTTCAAAATCCGGTTCGGGCACCGAGATCTGGGCATTAATTCCCTCCCGGGCAATGTAGATGCGCCCGAAAACTTTCAATGCTTCGAATTTTACATACAACTCATCGCGGAATTGCTGCGGGTCTTCGATCGTAAAATATTTATAGAAGGAAATCGTGGTACGAGGAGTCGTTTCGGCAAGCATACGTGCCTTTAATTCCTCATTAGAAACTTTATTGTGTAACACTGGCATGGTGAACGCTTTTAAGCTTAATGAATTGATCAATTATGCGTGCAAAGATAAGTATAAATTATCAATTGATCATTGCCGCTCCAGCACCCAGATCGGCTTATTATCAACCGGCTTTAAGGTAGGATGAATATAAGCATCTCTACCATTAAGTCGTACTATAGCAAACGGAGCGATACAATAACAAGCATCTTTCCGGCCTTCAGACTTTGGTATTTGCTGGCTTTATAAAGCGAATTAATGACATTTTGGTCAAAACAAAAGATACATACTAATAAAATCATATTAGTTTCCCGAAAATTAATATATGACTATCCGTTTTTAAAGCTGCTCATAAAATCTTAAATTTGCGCCATTCGGAGAAAATAAAACAACCATTATTAATATGAAGTTTGTAAGCCATTTACAAGAAGGAAAGGAAAAAGCGGCAGTGCTCCACAACGGCAGATTGCTGAATACAGAAGAATTAAGTAATAAGCTGCCCGTTACCATGGCGGAAATGCTGCAAGACTGGGAAACTAACCTGGCTATTGCTCAGGATGCTGTAGGAGCGGTCCGCTCAGGTGACTTAAAGGTAGAAGGAATCGCTTTTGAGGCCGCTCAATTGTTAGCCCCTGTACCCCGCCCTACTTCCTGCCGTGATGGTTATGCCTTCCGTCAGCACGTGGCCGCCGCCCGCCGCAACCGTGGCGTGGAGATGATCGCAGAATTTGATCAATACCCTATTTTTTACTTCACTAATCACAACGCCATCCAGGGACCCGGCGAGATTGAATGTATGCCGGATCATTTCGACAAGCTGGATTTCGAACTGGAAGTTGCCGTAGTCGTAGGTAAAAAAGGCCGGAATATCAAAGCTGCAGAGGCGGATGAGTATATTGCCGGTTATTGTATCATGAACGATATGAGTGCCCGTACCCTGCAAATGGAAGAGATGCTGCTGAACCTGGGACCGGCTAAAGGTAAAGACTTTTCTACCGTGATCGGGCCATGGATGATCACCCCGGATGAGCTGGAAGCCTTTAAGATCCCGGCCAAGCCTAATCATGTAGGTAATAACTATAACCTGAGAATGACTTGCACGGTAAATGGCGTAAAAGTCAGTGAAGGTAATGTAGGCGATATGGACTGGACCTTTGCAGAAATCCTGGAGCGTTGCGCTTATGGCGCCGATATCCTGCCGGGTGATGTGATCGGTAGCGGAACTGTCGGTACCGGATGTTTCCTGGAACTGAACGGAACCGCAAAGTTAAATAATCCTGATGCCGTCCCGCAATGGCTACAGCCGAATGATGAAGTGGTTTTGGAGGTAGAGCAGATGGGTGTTTTGAGCAACACAATTAAGGCAGTGGACACGGACTTCTCCATCCTGAAGCTAAAGAAAAAATAATCAATAATCCGTATGAAGAATCCTGCCCTGAGCAGGATTTTTCATTACAACCCTATCTATTTTTGATCTTTTAACCAATTTCGATACTTAATGGAATTATATTACACGTTTTCTTTTTTAATTGTTTTAGCCGCTCTTTTTTCTTTCTGGAACCTTAGATTTTTAAAACTTCCCTCTACGATCGGCGTTATGGTTATCGCAATGATGACCAGTATTTTGCTGGTACTGTTC
>CAXYKQ010000041.1:0-23944 GCA_964277835.1 uncultured Edaphocola sp.
TCTTCTTTTAAAAAATTTTCCCCGTTCGCTGCGTAGTAATCCAGGGTATACGCACACTTTTCGAGCTCGGCAATGCTCTGGCTGATGGGCTTTCCCATTTCTTCCGTAGCGGTTTGGCCCATACCGTCTTTATTGGCTTCAAGGTATGCAGCAAGCTTACTCAGGTAAGCCGCTCTCTGTTTAATGCTTAACCGGGACCAGGACGAAGCCGCAGCATGGCTCAAGGCTATTTTTTCCTGTACGATCTTGGGTGTGTCCGTTTTGTAATTGTCAATTACAATGCCGGTGTAGGGGTTGATGGATTGCAACATAATTCAAACGATTTATGAGAAAGGAGGTATAAAGTTAGGGATATTTTATTTTATCCAAGATCGCCGTACCCTTACTCTTAACTAATATTTATTTTGCTAATTTTGGGAAGAGCTCATTATTATGTTTATTATTGTGTTATGAAAAAAGTATTGCTATTAGGTTCTTTATGTTCCGTTTTGTTTTTTGGAGCAAGTTCATGCGGTGGTGACAAAACAGGGCAGGGTAC
Organism: uncultured Edaphocola sp.; assembly: GCA_964277835.1. Taxonomy (GTDB): domain Bacteria; phylum Bacteroidota; class Bacteroidia; order Chitinophagales; family Chitinophagaceae; genus Edaphocola. The sequence continues at coordinate 539 of CAXYKQ010000041.1, forward strand.
TGAAGCCGCCGCTACTGAAACCTTCAGCCCCGAGAGCTTTCAGCAGCTGATCAAAGAGAATGAAGTGATCGTCGTGGATTTTAAAGCGGACTGGTGCGGCCCCTGTAAAATGCTGGCGCCTAAACTGGAAAAAGTAGCCGCCGAACTGGGTGGTAAAGTTAGATTACAAAAAATAGATGTGGATGAATCTCCTGAAGTGGCCAAAAGCCTCCAAATTCAGGGTATTCCTTACGTAGTTAAATATGTAAAGGGAGAAGCAGTGAAGAAAATTGAAGGAAACGTATCTGAAGAGGAAGTCAGGAAATTTTTCGCAGATTAATACACCTGGTGCCCGCAACGAATGAAAAGGCACGATATACCGTGTCTTTTTTATTTGTATATCCATAAACATCAATATAAAAATGTTGATATTCCTATTGTCAAAATTTATCTGAAAGAACGGCGAAAAGGCTTAGGAATAATTAACTTTGCAGGCTATGAGTAAAAAAACGATGTTGATCATTATGGATGGTTGGGGAAAAGGCCAGGTGCCGGCTTCCGATGCCATCAGGGCAGCTAATACTCCTTTCGTAAATAGTTTATACGAGAAATATCCGAATTCAGAATTGATTACCTGTGGCGAGGCCGTAGGGTTACCGGAGGGACAAATGGGTAATTCAGAAGTGGGACATTTGAACTTAGGGGCCGGCCGGATCGTCTACCAGGAATTACAAAGAGTAAACGTTTCCATTAAAGATTCGAGTTTACAGCAAAATCTTGCGCTCATCGCAGCATTTGATAAAGTGAAAATGCGGAACACCAAATTGCACTTTATGGGCCTGCTGAGCAATGGTGGCGTACATGCACATATAGAACACGCAAAAGCTTTGTGCACTTATGCCGAACAGGCAGGAGTAGAGCGTTACTTTGTACATGCCTTTACCGACGGAAGAGATACGGACCCTAAGAGCGGGGTCAGTTTTGTACACGAGATGGAACATCATCTTTCGGATTCCCGCGGACTGCTGGCTACCGTAATCGGTCGCTACTATGCGATGGACCGGGACAAGCGCTGGGAGCGCGTTTCGAAAGCCTACCATTTACTGGTGAACGGAGCCGGTACGGTAACCGATGATTTTGTGCATAGCATTGAGGCTTCTTACCAGGCCGGGATCACCGACGAGTTTTTATTGCCTTTATTAAAAACAGATAGCGAGGGGCATCCGCTGGCTAAAATAGAGGATGGCGATGTCGTGGTTTGCTTCAACTTCAGAACAGACCGTTGCAGGGAGATCGTGGAAACACTTTCTCAAAATGCTTTCCCGGAGTACGGTATGCACCCTTTGAATATCGAAATGCTTACCGCTACCGAGTACGACGCCACTTTTAAAAATGTGGATGTCATTTTCCGCAAAGACGACCTGCATAATACATTGGGAGAAGTTTTATCAGCAAATGGTAAGAAGCAAATCAGGATCGCTGAAACGGAAAAATACCCGCATGTGACTTTCTTCTTCTCAGGGGGCAGGGAACTGCCATTTGCAGGCGAATCCCGCATCCTGAAAGCTTCTCCGCAGGAGGTACCTACCTATGACCTGAAGCCCGAAATGAGTGCTTTTGACTTAAGAGATGCCATTATTCCTGAAATAGAAGCAGAATCTGCCGATTTTATTTGCCTGAACTTTGCCAATGCCGATATGGTAGGACATACAGGAGTTTGGGAAGCTGCGATTAAAGCAGCGGAGACAGTGGATCAATGCGTAAGCGCTATCGTGCCTAAGGCCCTGGAGCATAACTATGCCGTATTCCTGACCGCCGATCACGGTAATTCCGATTACCTGGTGAATGAAGACGGCTCACCGAATACCGCGCATACTTTAAACCCGGTACCGCTATTCCTCATCAGCAATGATTATAAAGGAGCATTGAAAAACGGGAAACTGGGAGATATCGCACCGACGATTTTAAGGTACATGGACCTGCCCATCCCAGAGGAAATGACCGGAAATATTTTAATAGAACAATAATTTTAAAAAACAATGAGTTTATATAAAAGTAACGAAGAAGTAGAGATCCAGAGAAAAAGTTGTTTAATGGTCAGCAAAACCCTGACGGAAATCGCGAAGATGATCAAACCGGGCCTGCAGACGATCAAACTGGACGATTTTGCTTTTGAGTTCATTAAAGATAATGGCGGTTATCCCTCCTTTAAAGGTTACCACGGCTTTCCCTATTCTTTGTGTATTTCTGTAAACGAACAGGTTGTGCACGGCTTCCCGGGTAGTTATGAGTTGAAAGAGGGGGATATCGTATCTGTAGATTGTGGTGTTTATATGAACGGTTTCCATGGAGATCATGCTTATACATTTATCCTGGGAGAAGTAGACCAGGCTGTTTTAGACCTGGTACGCATTACAAAAGAGGCAGTTTACCTGGGTGCGGAGCAGGCTATTGTAGGCAACAGGGCCGGCGATATCGCTTATGCGATCGAACATCATACTAACGGCAAGCATGGCTATGGTGTAGTGCGTGAGTTAGTAGGTCATGGAGTTGGTAAGCAAATGCACGAAGACCCGCAAATACCGAATTACGGTAGGAGAGGCACGCTTAAAAAATTGCAGGAAAACATGGTACTGGCTATCGAGCCGATGATCAACCTGGGTACCCGCCAGGTGGATTTCTGGGATGATGGCTGGACGGTAGTTACCCGTGACGGCAAACCTTCGGTGCACTTCGAACACGATGTATGTGTACGCCAGGGTAAGGCGGAGATCCTTTCGGACTACACACCTATCGAAGCGGCGGAAAAGCAGAATGTGAACCTGAATAGTTCTTACTATTAACAACAACCATTTAAATGGAGGATCTCCCCGGCGAACACCCCATTTAAATTTTAATTTAAAAAAACATGTCATTAATAAATCTGATAGAACCAACCATTCCTGTTTTGAAACCGGGCGATACGGTGGACGACGCTTTGCGCATGATGTCAGATTCGCACTTTGACCGGCTGCCCCTCATCGATAAAGGGGTATACATCAGTATCATCAAAGAGGCCGCTCTGCTGGATTGGGAAGAGCCGGACACGGAGCTGGCAACATTCCCATACGAGATCATACGCCCGGCCTGTATCGTTACCGCACACCCCTTTGATGCGGTGAAAGTGGCCCTGCAATTTAAATTGCCGATGGTACCTGTGCTGAACGAAAGGCAGGAATACCTGGGCTGTGTTTCCCGGGACGCCTTATTTTATTACCTGGGAGAAAGCGGCAGCTTAAACGAACAGGGAGGCATTATCGTGCTCGAGATCAAACCCCAGGATTATGTTTTGAGCCAGATCGCGAAGATTGCAGAAAATGAGGATGTGAAAATTATTAACAGCAGGGTGCACCAGAACCCGCAAACCGGTATGCTGGAAGTGACCTTAAAGATGAGTAAGGTAGAATTGCAAAGAGTAGTATCCGCATTGGAACGTTATGATTATTATGTGAAAGAGATCTACGGAGATATCCCGGCTCAGGACGACCTCGATGACCGGTATAAATTACTGATGAATTACCTGAATATATAATCATTAAGTCTTCACCGCCGTGAAGACTTAATTTTTTGAATAACAGTATTTTATTCTTGTTATTTGTTTTCTGGAAATAAATTGCTTGTTCTATTTTTACTTTTTAGATTTTAACCAGTCTATTTTAGAAATTAAATTTTTTATGAAGCACATTATTACAATTGCAGTATTGATTTTATCATGTTTTTTAAGCAAGGCAAATGCACAGGCACAGGCAAGATTGGGACATCTATCTATAGTATCAGAAGATAATGAGCCGTTTTACTTGTATATTGACGGAATTAAGTACAACAGCCAGGCCAGTCTTATGGTCCGGGTAGAGGATCTTAATGTCCCCGATATTAATTGCAGGATTGAATTCGTAAGCCGGAAAGCTCCTGTTTTGGTCAACAGCCTGGCGATCGCCGATGAGCAGGGGTATATGCAGGATATCACTTATGCTTTATCTTCTTCCAGGAGGGGCAACAGCGCCCTGGTCGTATATCAGGTAATTCCTATGGAGCCGATCCAGATCAACCAAAATGCGGCCCAGACATTCCGGTATGGTAATCCGAGGGTAGGATTTCAGCCCAATTACCAGGGAGGTTTCCGTCCCGGCGGTACCTCGGGCGGTCCCAGAGGCGGAGGAAGGCCAGGTGGCGGTTATGAAGGTCCCGGTGGTCATGGCGGTCATAATGGTCATGGCGGTCCCGTTGGTCACGAAGTAACTCCCCCTTGTCCGATGGTTTCGCCGACTGAGTTCAATGCTATCGTGAGCCAGGCTAAGGGCATCGCCATGGATAAGGAAAAATTGACTTTCCTGAAAATGATGACTAAAGAGCGTTGTTTTACTACCGACCAGGTCGTTAGCTTGTCCCAGATGTTCGCTTTCAGTGCTAATAAACTAAACTTCTTTAAAGAAGCTTACCTGACTGTGTTAGACCCGCAGATGTATTACAGCACTTTGAAAGAATTAAGTTTCAGCAGCGAGCGTAATGAGCTGTCTAACTTTATGAACCAAAATAAACGATAGGTGTTGTCCGTTTAAAATTCCGGTCAATGAAAAATGGTTAGCCAATCCTGCTAACCATTTTTTGTTGGTAATTTTTTCTATAAACGTCCCGATTTGATCTCTTCTACAACAGAGGGATCGAGTAAAGTCGAAGTGTCCCCAAGTTGCTCTAGCGCTCCTTCTGCTATTTTGCGGAGTAGTCGGCGCATGATCTTACCACTCCTTGTTTTGGGAAGGTCTCTCACAAATTGTATTTTATCCGGCCTGGCAATAGGTCCTATGATCTTTGAGACGGTTAAAGCAATGTCCTGTCGCGTAAGGTTGTCTTCCTCTTCGTGTCCTTTATATACAATGTAGGCATAGATGCCTTCTCCCTTTACATCATGGGGATAGCCGACAATCGCACTTTCTACGACCCCCAGGTGCCTGTTAATCGCATTTTCAACCTCTGCAGTGCCCAGGCGGTGTCCACTCACATTCAGCACATCATCCACACGGCCTGTGATTTTATAGAAGCCCTCTTCGTCCCGCAGGCATCCGTCCCCGGTGAAATAGAGGTTTTCATAAGTGCTGAAATAGGTTTGCCGGAATCGCTCATGGTCGCCATAAGTGGTTCGTAGCATGCCCGGCCAGGGAAACCTGATGCATAGGTTTCCGCTTATGCCGTTCCCTTCCAATATCTTTCCCTGATCGTCGACCAGCACCGGCTGTACGCCGGGCATTGGCAGGGTTGCGCAGGAAACTTTTGTCGGGGTTACCCCGGATAGACTCCCGATCATGGGACCACCGGTCTCTGTTTGCCACCAGGTGTCCACAAGTGGAATGCTGCCATTGCCTGCATTTTTATGCAACCAATGCCAGGCCTCGCTATTTATGGGTTCTCCGGCTGTGCCTAAGGTTTTCAAAGTGCTCAGGTCTTTATTTTTTAAAAAATCAGTGTTAAAGCCCATCAGGCCCCTGATCACAGTCGGGGCGGTAAACAGGGTGTTCGCTTTATGCTTTGCTACGATCTCCCATAATCGCCCTGCGTCCGGCCAGGTAGGAATGCCTTCATACATTAACGTCGTAGCCCCCGCAGAAAGCGGACCATATACCACGCTGGTGTGCCCCGTAATCCAGCCTATATCCGCGGTGCAGAAGTGCACGTCTCCCGGTTCATACTGGAATACGTTCACAAAAGTATAGTTGGCCCAGATCAGGTAGCCGGCAGTCGTGTGTACGACACCTTTAGGCTTTCCTGTGGCGCCTGAGGTGTATAAAATAAACAGGTTATCTTCAGCATCCATTACTTCAGGCGCGAGGTAACTGTCGCCTTCTTTAAGCACAAGTTCCATTTCATCTTCCCACCATACGTCACGGCCTTTGAGCATGCTTACCGGTGTACGGGTATGGGTATAAACGATTACTTTTTTTATAGAAGGGCAAAACGGCAAAGCATCGTCAATCGTGGATTTGAGCGGTATTATCTTATTGCCGCGGAAAGATCCGTCGCAAGTGATCACCGTATTGGCCTGCGCATCTTGTATCCTTTCGGAAATACTCTGCGCGCTGAAGCCGCCGAAAATAACAGAATGTACCGCTCCTATACGGGCACAGGCCAGCATAGCGACCACCAGCTCCGGGATCATACCCATATAGATGCACACCCGGTCGCCTTTACTTACCCCGTTATTTTTAAGCACCCGGGCAAATTGCATCACCCGCGCATGCAGTTCGTTATAGGTCAGGGTACGGGAAGCATCTTCAGGGTCATTAGGTTCCCAGATCAATGCGGCTTGTTCCCCTTTCGCCGGAAGATGGCGGTCCAGGCAGTTCTCACAGACGTTCATTTTCCCTCCCTTAAACCAGGCAACATCGGCGGTTTTGAAATCCCATTCCAACACCCGGTCCCATTTTTTGTTCCAGGAAAAATGGGCGGCGATACCCGCCCAGAAATGCTCCGGATCATTAATACTGGCGGCATAGGCATGATGATAACCGGCGTAAGACTTTATTTGATAAGGATAAGACATGACAAGATTTTACAGCGTTATTTTCAAGATCTAAATTAGAATCATATAGTAAGAATGATAAATTGTATATTGGTAAAATGGTATATTAATGGTAAAAAGGTATATAATTTTTCGTTCGCAATGGTTAATTTTAGCTCATGGAAAAAATCTATTGCCCTAAATGTAAGTCACAGGAGTATACCAAAAGCGGCGTGGTAAAAGGGCGCCAACGTTACAAATGCAAGGACTGTAGCTATTTTTATACCGTTACCAAAGAAGGGAAAAACATCGATTCTTATTACGTGATCAAGGCGCTGCAATTATATATTGAAGGCGTTACATTCAGGGAAATTGAGCGCATTTTAGGGATTAGCCATGTAAGCGTGATGAACTGGGTGAAAAAGTTCGGGATATCACGGCCGGAGAACCTGGAGTATAAACCCACCTACCAGGTACTGTCTCATGATGAGTTGATAGCGTTCTCTAAAGACCGCCAGGGACTGAAAGGAGCCGGCGTACTGATTACAGAGCTGGGGGATAAATATATGGTGATCCGCTGGGACCGGTTTAAGAATTAGCTATACATTTAGCAGGGAAATAGGAAAAATTTGTATTCCCGATTCTTTAATCCAAAATTAGCATAAGAAAAAATCGCAATCTTATGCTTAACAAAAGTTTATTTTTCCCCTTATGCATAGCTGCAGCAATGCTTGGCCCGGCAGCATCGGCACAATCCGATACGACAAAGCCACAGCCACTTACCGATAATTACGGCGCCGGTTTAAAAATCAATTTAGATCAAAGTGGCTCCAAATATTTTCGTTTTCTTTTTATGAACCAGGTATGGCTGCGCTCCAACCAGAACAATCCGAATACAATGGTCAATGGAGAGGCTAAAAGCAATACATTCGATATAGGGTTGCGCCGATCCCGCCTGATCTTTTATGCGCAGATATCAGATCGTTTCCTTATCCTCTCTCATTTCGGGATCAATAACCAGTCTTTTTCAAGTGGCGGTGCCAGTGGTTCTTCCGGCACGGGGGGATATGGTGCGGGCAAGAAGCCGGGTTTATTTTTGCATGATGCCTACGCGGAGTATGCCATCATCCCCGAAGTAGATAAACTTAAAAATAAGAAGAATGAATTCTCGCTCCACTTTGGTGCAGGGATGCACTTATTTAACGGCGTAAGCAGGCTCACAAGTTCCAGCACCTTAAACCTGATGACCCTGGATGCTCCTATCGTCAACTGGGCGCTCATTGATAATTCAGACCAGTTTGCCCGCCAGATGGGTATGTACATCAAGGGGAATTTTAAAAAGTTCAGCTACAATTTTGCACTCAATAAGCCGTTCGCGACTAACCTCACCCCGGTTTATGATTCTTTAAAAGGCAGTATTGCCGTTGACAACAATGGCGACAGCAAACCCTCTATACAAGGTTATGTCGATTACCAGTTTTTTGATAAGGAATCTAATTTCTTAGGGTACCGGGTCGGCACCTACCTCGGCACTAAAAAAGTGTTTAATATAGGAGCCGGATTTTACCACAATAGTGACGGCACCAAAAGTATGAGCAGTGCCGGTGAGCTGCAAAAGCACGATATCAATATGTTTGGTGCCGATGTATACGGAGATATGCCGGTTGGCGACCCTGCTAAAAAAGCGGCAATAAGTTTTTACGCGGCCTATTACAATTACAATTTCGGTCCTAATTACAACAGGAGTGTCGGGATCATGAATGTCGCCAGCGGGCTTAATCCTGCGGCAACAACGCCCTCCAGCATCAGCGGGGCAGGGAACAGCAGGCTGATGTTCGGAACCGGGCAAATGGTTTATGCTCACTTAGGCTACCTGATTCCAAAATGGAGTGTAAACCAGAAAGTGAGGATTATGCCTTATGTGGCCACAACCTACAAAGCGCTTGAAATTACCGATCAGAATTCAGCTTCCTGGGATGTAGGCTCCAATTTTTTCCTGAACGGGCACAATGCAAAGATCACCGCGCAGTACAGCCATCGCCCCTTGTATTTCAGAGTGAATAATGAATATATAGTAGGAGACAGCAAAGGTGAATTAATCGTGCAATTCCATGTATTCCTCTAAACCACCTGTAGCAATTGAACTTTTTATAAACAACAATATTATTTAATCCCTCAAAAGTAATTATAACGATGAGCAATCCAAGTAATAATAAAACCTTACTCAAGGTGATCGGCGCCTCCTCGGTGGGCACCATGATCGAGTGGTATGACTTTTTCATTTTCGGTAGCCTCGCCACTATTATATCCTCAAAATTTTTCCCGCAGGATAATCCTACCGCGGCCTTCCTGAGCACATTGGCGACCTTCGCGGCCGGTTTTGTGGTCCGACCTTTCGGTGCTTTATTTTTTGGTCGCCTCGGAGACCTGATCGGCCGGAAATATACCTTCATGGTAACTTTACTGATCATGGGAGGAGCTACATTCTTGATCGGCTGTATTCCTTCCTACGAAACCATCGGTTTCCTCGCGCCGCTGCTGGTGCTGATATTGAGGTTATTGCAGGGCCTTGCACTCGGCGGGGAGTATGGTGGTGCAGCCACCTATGTGGCGGAACACTCCGACACCAGTAAACGGGGGTATATGACTTCCTGGATACAGGCGACGGCCACACTGGGCTTATTTATTTCACTGCTGGTGATCATGGGTACCCGGCTTACTTTAAGTAAAGAAGACTTTAGCGAATGGGGATGGCGGGTACCTTTCTGGGTGTCTATACTGATGGTACTGGTATCCTACCTGATCCGCAAAAATATGGATGAGTCGCCTATGTTTGCCAAAGCTAAAGAAACCGGTAAGATCGTTAAGAACCCGCTCAAGGAAAGTTTCGGAAATAAGCTGAACTTTAAATATGTATTGTTAGCTTTATTCGGTATGGTCATGGGGCAGGGCGTGGTTTGGTATACCGGACAGTTTTACGCGATGAGCTTCCTGGAAAATACGATGAAGGTGGATAAAGGCCAGGTGGATAACCTCATGTTTGTCGCACTCGTTATGGGTACACCACTATTCCTCTTATTCGGTTGGCTGAGTGATAAAGTGGGGCGTAAATGGATTATGCTGGGAGGTATGCTGATCGCGTTATGCTCATACAGGCCGATCTATGATAAAATGTTCCAGACTACGAATGTGGCCCATAAAACAGCTACCGCCGCACCTGAAATAAAAACAGGAACAGAAAATGATCATGGGGTAAGTGTTTCCAAAGAAGTGACCACCACGACGTATACGGACGGAACCATTCATAAGAAAACCGTAACGACACCAATAGACGCGTCCGGGGCATTGGTTACAGCTAAGGCAAAAGAATCGGTAGAAGTACATATCAATGACAGTGACCGCTGGACCCTGATCCTGCTGGTGTTTATACAAGTGGTATTTGTTACCATGGTATACGGACCGATCGCGGCATTCCTGGTAGAGCTTTTCCCTACCAACATAAGGTATACATCCATGAGTTTGCCCTACCATATCGGTAACGGGGTATTCGGCGGATTATTACCGGCAGTAGGTACCTATTTAGTATCTAATGCGAAAGCCAGCGGTCACCAGCAATGGTACCTGGAAGGACTCTGGTACCCGATTATCGTTGCTGCGGTATGCTTCGTAATTGGAGTGATCTATGTGAGCAATAAGCCGCGCAACCTAAGTGAATAAAATTGTTAACGATTAAATTACTTTGATATGAACTCAATTAAAAAATTTTTAGGGATCATTTGGATAGCGATGGCCCTGGCAGTGGCCTATTTCGGCATCACGGAATTCGGCTTCCCGAAAATTACGAGTGACAAACAGGAAGACCTGGTATTCGGGATCATTATCCTCTTCGTCCTGTTACCGATTATTGTCGGCGGCCTCGTGATCTTCGGCATGTATGCCTTACAGGGGGAATACGGGGACGATCGACCTTAGCAACAACTTAATATTTAAACATAAAACCTTAGGTTTCTGCCTGAGGTTTTATATTTTTATGTGATTATTAATTCCTTTACAATGAAACGGCAAATAGTGGTATTGATAGGTTTTTTATTGATGCTGTTTATGATTTTTCCATTGATTACAGTATTTGATACCTATAAGCTGGTAGGGGGGATCCCGGTGCAGGCCATTTATATTTTCGGGGTTTGGATCGTATCTGTACTGGCCATTGCGTTAGTCGTAACGAATAAAAAGCTGCGTAAAAAATGAATACCTGGGTCGTTGTGTTTGGATTACTCTACCTGCTGCTTTTGTTTTTGATCGCCAACAGGGCAGAGCGCCTGAGAAAAGATAGTAAGTGGATACGGCATCCATGGCTGCATACGTTTGCTATGGCCGTATATTGCACCACCTGGACTTATTACGGCGGTGTGGGCCGGGCCGCCCAGGGTGGTATTGATTTCCTGACCATTTATATAGGTCCTACGCTCATGCTGGCGATCAGCTATGGTATGATGCAAAAGATCTTTAAGATCAGCAAGCAGCTGCACATCGCTTCTATTGCCGATTTTATCAGCGTGCGCTTCGGTAAAAGTTCCACTTTAGGCGCTTTGGTAACGGTCTGTTGTATTTTTGGTTTGGTGCCCTATATTGCCTTGCAGCTAAAAGCGATCGTTTCGAGCCTGGAAGTGTTTAACCATGCCGACCTGATCGAACAGATCAAACCCGCTTCTAACCTGAATGCTATTGCCTTGATTACCACTATTGTGATTGCGGTATTTTCTATTTTGTATGGCGCCCGCAAACTGGATACTTCCGAAAAGCATCCGGGGCTTATGGCAGTAATTGCATTTGAGTCTTTGTTCAAACTGCTGGTTTTGCTCGTTGTTGGCGGGTTTATTATTTTCGGTGTCTTTGACGGCCTGGGTGATATGGTTACTAAAGTTAGTGCCACACAGGATATTTCCAGGTTGTTCACCCTTAAAGATGGTAGCGGCTACCTGAACTGGATGACGATGCTTTGCCTGTCTTCTTTTGCTATCCTGCTTTTACCCCGGCAGTTTCACATCAATTTCGTAGAGAACGACAGCAGTGCTAACCTGAAACATGCTGCCTGGTCTTTTCCAACCTATCTTATATTGATGAACATCGTCGTGATGCCGATCGCTTTATGCGGCATGTACCTCTTCCGTGGAACGGAAGTGTTACCGGATACCTATGTGCTGGCGATACCCATTAAACTCAAATCCTATGCGCTGGCAGTTTTTACCTGGCTCGGCGGATTGAGTGCGGCAACCGGAATGATCATCATGGAGACGATTGCTTTAAGTATCATGGTGAGCAATAATATAGTCATCCCCTTGTTCCTGACTTCTTACACGGTAAGGAAAGGAGAGGCGCAGACTAACCTGAAACGCATTCTGATGATCCGGCGTTTATCCATCATAGCGATCCTTTTAGCTGCACTCATCTTCTACGTTTTCTTCGCACCGCGGACTTCCCTGGTGTCAATTGGCCTTTTGTCTTTTGCTGCGGTGGCCAATTTTGCTCCTGCTTTATTTGCCGGGCTGTACTTTAAAGATGCCAATAAAAAGGGCGTAATTGCCGGTTTATGTATCGGCTTTAGCGTATGGATGTATACCGCTTTGGTACCACAGCTGGCGGGGTCTTTCCTGATTCCTAAAAGTATTTTACAGGCAGGACTGTTGGGCATCTCTTTCCTGAAACCGAATGCTTTGTTCGGGCTACAGGCCTTACCCCCTTTGGCACACAGCCTATTCTGGAGTTTGGGCTTGAACATACTTACCCTTGTATTGGTGTCCATGTTTACCAAAAAAACTTCACAGGAATCTTATTTCAGCGAACTGTATGTTGCTAACGATAAGTATGACCAGGAGTTAAATATCGATATGGCCTGGAAAGGCAGGGCACAACTCAAAGACCTGTACCAGGTGCTGGGCAGCTTCATTGGCCTGAACAAAGCCGAAGGCTTGATCAACAAATACGCGGAGAAAAACGAGATGAGTATAGACCCCAATCAGCCCGCGCATAACCGGCTGGTCGCGTTCACAGAAAGGCTTCTGGGAGGGGTAATCGGCGCTACGGCTGCGCGTTCTTTGATCAAACGCTCTACGCTGGAAGAAGAAATTTCTTACCGGGAAATGTATGCGATTATCCAGGAGAACCAGAAAGTGCGTGCGTCCAACCGCGAACTGATGAAGCAATCTGCGGAATTGCAAAAAGCAGGCTTAGCACTCAAGAAAGCAAATGATGAATTGAATAAAGCCGACCAGGTAAAAAATGAATTCCTGTATACAGTAACCCATGAATTAAAAACCCCGCTCACCTCGATCATCGCTTTAAGCGAGATCGTGCTGGACAACCCGGAACTGGACGAAGCCACAAAGGAAATGTACCTAAAGTCCGCGATTAATGAAGCCAACCGCCTGGCCCACCTTATCAACCAGGTATTGAGGATCGAGAAATTTGAGGCCGGCAAGCAAAGGCTGAACCTGAGCCAGGTGGATCTGCGGGAACTGATTAAAGAAGTAGCGGTAACCCTGGAAGGCTCCGTGCGGGCAAAAGCCTTACAACTCGAATTTCAATTGACGAATGCCATGATGCTGCTGAGTTGCGACCGGGATATGATCAAGCAGGTATTGGTCAATCTCCTGGGTAATGCGCTTAAATATGCCAAAACGAAGATCATCGTGCATACTCATTTTACGGAGGAGGAATGGCAGGTATGGGTGAGCGATGACGGAAAAGGCATTGATCCTGCAGAAAAAGAATTGATCTTTGATAAATTTTTCCAGGCACAGCACCAGAGCCTCCGGAAACCGGAAGGCAGCGGCCTTGGACTGGCAATTAGTAAAAAAATTATAGATTTGCACCATGGCAGGATCTGGGCGGATACCAGTTATGCCACCGGCGCACATATTGCATTCAGTTTGCCCGCACATTTTGAAACCAACGAATAAACAGAGGTATGGCTTATAAAGTATTAGTAGTGGACGATGACCCTTATATTTTGATGTCGCTTGAATTCCTGATGAAGAAGAGCGGTTATGAAGTATTGATCGCCCGTAATGGTACTGAAGCGCTGGAACATATCTCCACAGAACATCCTCACCTGGTGCTGCTGGACATCATGATGCCGGATGTAGATGGCTATGAAATCTGTAAAACCATCAAGACCACGGACGCATTAAAAGACATTAAAGTGATCTTCCTGAGCGCGAAAACTACGGATGAGGCTATTCAAAAGGGCTTGGCCCTGGGCGCTGAAAAATATGTGACCAAGCCGTTTAGCACGAAGCAATTAGTAGCAGATGTGAAAGCCCTGCTGGGGTAAAGCTACTGTGAAGGATCCAATCCCAATTCAGCCGTTGCGATAGCACGCATCTCATTCTTTTTTACTTTGCCCGTAATGGTCATGGGGAAACTATCGACAAATTTCCAATACCTGGGTATTTTATAATAAGCAATGCTCTGCTTACAATAATCCGTTAATTCCTGCATTGTCGCGGTTTTGCCGGCTTCGAATTTTATCCAGGCCATAATCTGCTCCCCGAACTTTTCGTCCGGTACGCCTATTACCTGGACCTCTTCGACGCTTTCGTGGGTATAGAGAAAATCCTCGACCTCTTTTGGGGATATATTTTCGCCCCCGCGGATGATCAGGTCTTTAATACGGCCGGTGATCGTTATGTAGCCTTCGGCGTCCATCATACCTTCATCCCCGGTGTGCATCCAGCCACTTTCATCTTTTACGGCTTCAGTAGCGACCGGGTTATTCCAGTATTTGAGCATGACAGAGTAGCCGCGCGTGCATAATTCTCCTTTCACACCTTGTGGCACTGTCTGTCCTGTAGCGGGGTTAATGATCTTTACTTCCAGGTGGTCCATAACCGTGCCTACAGTGCTCACTTGTTTTTCCAGAGGTACGCCAATTTTTGTCTGTAAGGATACGGGTGAAGTTTCCGTCATGCCGTAGCATACCGATACCTCTTCCATGTGCATCCTGGATTTGACTTGTTGCATGACAGCTACCGGGCAGGTAGCACCGGCCATTACACCAGTCCTTAGGCTACTTAGATTAAACTGGTCGAATTGTTCCGCTGCCAGCATAGCGATAAACATCGTAGGAACGCCGTAGAGCGAGGTACATTGGTATTTTTCCACCGCTTCCAGTGATTGTACGGGGTCAAAGGCCTCGGAGGGAATCACCATAGTGGCGGCATGTGTAGTACAGGCCAGATTGCCGATGACCATACCAAAGCAATGGTAGAAGGGGACCGGGATGCAGACTTTATCCGAAACACTGTATTTTAAACGCTCCCCGATGAAGAAACCGTTGTTCAGGATATTGTGATGGGATAAGGTCACTCCTTTGGGAAAGCCGGTAGTGCCTGAAGTATATTGAATATTCACCGGGTCGTCGATCTTCACTTTTTCTTCCCATGAACTTAATACAGCGTCATCGACAGTGTTTCCTTTATCCAGGAACGCCTCCCAGTTGGTTTCAAAATAAATTTCGTGTTCAAGCGAAGGGCAACTGTTCCTTACGGCTTCAATCATAGCTTTGTACTCGCTGGATTTGAAACGCACACAGGCGACCATAATTTTGATCGTCGCTTGCCGGAGCACATACTCCAGCTCTGAAACGCGGTACGCAGGATTAATATTGACCAGGATGATGCCGATCCTGGCGGTGGCATATTGCAATAAGGTCCATTCATAACGGTTGGGAGACCATATACCCAGGCGGTCGCCGGATTGCAATCCTAAAGCGATTAAAGACCTGGCAATTTGCGTAGTGGCCTGCCAGAATTCGGTATAGTTAAGCTGCCTGTTCTGTTCCGCGCTGATGATAGCCGTCTGCAAAGGGTAAGCCAGTACGGTTTGCTTTAAGTTTTGACCTATAGTTTGTCCTAATAAAGGGGTGGCAGAAGCGCCAAATGAATAGGATAGGGAACCCGGTGTCATCTTATTATTCAATTTTGACACCTAATTTACGGAATATATAAACCGGAACCAGGGAAACCCGCGATTGGCTATACTAAATTGGCAAAGTATAGAAAGGGTTTGGCGAAATAATATAGAAATGCAGCACGAATTTACATCCATGCTGCATTAAATATGGTAACGATTGATTGTGTATGTCGATCTTATTTCTTAGCGAAATACTCAGCTACTTTATCTTTGTGGATAATAGCTTCTTTGAACGTGTAAGCACCAGTTTTAGGGCTACGTACGGTTTTTACAACTTTAGTAAAGTTTTTCGCGTCTAAGTTAGCATTAGGATCTTTCTTGATCGCGGTTTTTGCTGCTTTTGCCATTGTTAATACGTTTTGGTCTTAAGCTTCCTCGCATAGAGAAAGGGTCAGACAATTAATTAAAATTATTTGATTTCTTTGTGAAGCGTTACTTTCTTAAGAATAGAGTTGTATTTTTTCAACTCGATACGCTCAGGCGTATTTTTCTTATTCTTAACTGTGATATAACGACTTGTTCCCGGCATTCCAGAATCTTTGTGCTCTGTGCACTCTAAAATAACCTGAACCCGATTGCCTTTCTTAGCCATCTCAGATGATATTTTTAAATTTTTAAACTAAATTAAACGGTTACTCCCTTAGCGCGTAAATCTTTTACGACTGCTAAAAGTCCTTTCTTGTTGATTGTGCGGATTGCATCAGATGATACTTTTAAAGTCACCCAACGATCTTCTTCAACTAAATAGAAACGCTTAGTTTGCAAATTCGGCAAAAAGCGACGCTTAGATTTCTTGTTAGAAAAAGATACTTTGTGACCTGTAATAGGCTTTTTTCCGGTTACCTGACATACACGTGCCATATCTTACGATTTTTTAATTTTTTAGGACTGCAAAGGTGCAACTTTTATTTTAATCAGCCAAATATTTTACAGAATTAATTGTTTTTCTTTTAATTCTTTTACGCCTTAAGATAACTCGGGGTAGGAGAACTGGTCCAGATCCTTGACGCCGATAGAAAATTCTGAAATGAATCCTTCTCCGTAAGCGACGCCTATACGGCTACCCAGTTGCGCGGCCCGGTTACGGACTTTATTCAAATAAGCATCAGTAGAAATATACGTTACCGGCTCGCTTTCCTGTTCCTTGCTGAAGAACTGGCTGCCGTAAGCTTCTACAGATTGCATTTTAACATCCATACTTTCGCTGATGTCCACAATAAACGTAGGTTCTATAAACTTATCCTGTATATAATGGAATACCCTTTTGGGGCGCCAGGCTTCCTGGACCGCACCATCCAGTTCCGTTTCGATTTTTCTCAGGCCGCTCAGGAATGCCGCATCCCGGATCAACTGCCCGGCCCTTCCATGGTCCGGATGGCGATCTGAGGGGGCATTGGCAAGCAGCACCTCGGGTTGGTGCTTACGGATGATCCGGATAAGCTTCAGCACGTTTTCCCTGTTATGTTCAAAAAAACCATCTTCCATCTGCAGGTTATAACGATGGGCAACTTTTAAAATCTGCCTTGCTGCTGCTGCTTCTTCGTAACGGATGGCCACACTGCCTCTTGATCCTAATTCTCCCTCTGTTAAATCTACTATAGCTACTTGTTGTCCTTTGCGTATATGATTGTAAATAGTGCCGGCACATCCCAGTTCTACATCATCGGGATGGGCGCCTATTGCCATTAAAGTTACTTTCATGTATGTTTATTTTGGGCACAAAAGTAGCCTAATTTTAACTAAAGAAGATGCTAAAGTAAGCACAGAAAAAAGGCTGCAAACTATTTTATTTCGGAATGAAATAAGCGAGCTTTCAGCCTTGGTTCATCAAAAACCACCTGTGGTTACCGGTCTTAGATACCGGTAGCTAAGGTTGTTGGGACACTATCTTTTATTTTCCTGCATTTTCAGCATCGGTGTATTTTGTACCTGGTAGTTATAGTATGCTTTTGATTCGATCTCCTGTACCACCATTTCAATATCCCTGTCCTTATTAAAAGGATCATAATTGGCTTTTAAATCATTGTCAAAGAAATAGAAAGCGGTTTGAGAAATACGGGCATTCAGTCCGCCTTTCAATTCCTTGATGATAGAATAAACATCACGGCCACTTTGCCGGTTGATCAGTTTTACTAAAATAGACCCCTGGGTTGTGCTCAGGTTTTTAAGGGGTTCTTTAAATTTCTCGTTCAGCTGAGCTTCTACTGCTTTCAAATACTTTTTGCGGTCTCTTCTGCCGTCTG
Organism: uncultured Edaphocola sp.; assembly: GCA_964277835.1. Classification (GTDB taxonomy): domain Bacteria; phylum Bacteroidota; class Bacteroidia; order Chitinophagales; family Chitinophagaceae; genus Edaphocola. The sequence continues at coordinate 18,266 of CAXYKQ010000041.1, forward strand.
CTTTTTTAAGTTCAACATCCAGTTCATTTAAAATCCTGGCCGCTTCTACGGCATAGGGATATACCAGGTAGACGTTGCGGCGCAGACGGGCCATCTGTGAGCTCCGGTTCTTGTCCAGGTAGTTTTCCACTACTGTAAATTCCTGCAGGTACCAGTGAGGGAGCGTATCTCCCTGGAATATCTTCCCGTAAGCCAGTATGGTATCATTCGGTCCGATATTGGACTGGCCGATATCGTACCTGCCGTTCTGTGCACCGGCCCTCAAAGAGCAGGTAAGGAACAGTATGGCCAGGAAAAGGTTGCAGGGGTTGAGGAGAAATCTTTTCATGTTTGTTGAACTAGGTGATACAAAATTAATTTTAAATTATATTATTTGATGCAGTATTTAGATATTTGACAATCTGTTAAGTTTAATGGGCGCTGCAAATTCCTTTTTTGTTGCAGGAAAGGGTTCTGATAATGCTTGCTTCAAAGATAATGCTTTGTAAATGTAAGGTAAAGCCCCGGGATATTGGCCGGACTTAATTTGTATAGGATTAAAGAAAGTTATATTTTGCATATCCATTGAAGGCTATTTACAAAATGATAACAAACTTAAGTACACACAATTCGTTGGTGTCCAACTGGATGCAGGAGATAAGAAGTATGGATATCCAGAAGGATAAAATGCGTTTCCGCAGGAATACAGAACGTATAGGCGAAATTGCGGCTTATGAGATCAGTAAAACCTTGTCTTTTAAAGAAGTTGAAGTAACGACGCCGCTGGGTATAAAAAAACAATGCGTTTTGGCCGAACAGCCGGTATTGGCGACTATTTTAAGAGCAGGTGTGCCTTTACACCAGGGACTGCTGAATTACTTTGACCATGCGGACTCAGCTTTTATTGCTGCTTACCGCAAGCACAATAAAAATGACGGCACCTTTGAAATAGAACAAAATTACGTGACCTGCCCGGACCTGGAAGGCCGTACCCTGATCATTGCGGATCCTATGCTGGCAACAGGGGCTTCGCTGTTATTGGCGATCCAGGGCCTGCTGGAATTCGGGAAACCAAAAGAATTACATATCGTTACCGTCATTTCGTGTACAGAAGGCCTGGAAACGGTATTGCGTAAATATCCCCAAGTGCATATCTGGGCCGGTGATATTGATGAGGAGCTCACCGCTAAGGGTTATATCGTTCCGGGTTTGGGAGATGCCGGTGATTTGGCTTTTGGCAGCAAATTGCAGTTCTAAAATAAAGTGTTTCCGTATATTTTAGAAAAAAAAGTAAGAAAGTTATAGGAATGTGAATATTTAAAGTATATTTGACAAGAATATTACCCTGAACAATCATCAAAATTTATTCAAGATCAATGAAGAAAATTTTACTCGGTGCTACAGTCGCTTTGATGTGTGTTGGTTCTGACGCCATTGCTCAAGACCCGCATTTTACTCAATATTTCTCTTCACCATTAAATTTAAACCCAGCGCATACGGGTCTTATCAATACCGATTTTAGGATAAGTGCTGTTGCCAGAACGCAATGGTATAATGTATCTAATAATCCATATATGACAGGGTCTATCTCTTATGACAGGCAGATCCTGAGAGATAAATTACCTGAAGGTGATGGTTTTGGTTTCGGATTAAACCTGTTATATGACCGTGCTGGTACCGGTGCCTTAACGACCATTAATGGCGCGGTTTCCCTGGCTTATCATAAGGCCTTAGGTATGGAAAAGCAACATCACATCTCCTTGGGGGTACAAGCTGCTTTGGTTCAGAAATCCGTGAATTTTTCTAAATTAGTGTTTGGCGACCAGATCGATCTGAGCATGCCGGGAAGCTACCTGCCTACGCAGGAGAATTTACAAAATGCCGACCTGACTTATCCTGACTTCCATGCGGGTTTGTTATATTCCGGTAAAGCTTCTGAAAACGCAATGGTATATGGCGGACTTTCTTATTTTCACCTTACTCGCCCCGTAGAGAAATTTACGGGTCAGAATGTGTCGGCCGATGTACGCATCCACTCCCGCATCAACGGTTACTTAGGTGGCCAGTTAAACCTGAACCCCAATACGGTAGCCTACCTGAGTACGATGTATCAACAACAAGGCTCTGCCTATGAATTGTTAATCGGTGGTGCGGTAGGATTTGTATTAAATCCATACAACGACGAAGATCATAATAATACAACTTTATACCTGGGTGCCTGGTACAGATACGGGGATGCGATCGCTCCTTATGTAGGATTTGAATGGGCTAAATGGCAGTTAGGGTTTGCTTATGATGTTACGCTTTCCGGTATGAACCAGATCAATAATGGTCAGGGTGCATTGGAAATGACCGCAATTTATAACGGGGTAATTGATAAGATCGTTAGAAAACGTTACAACTTCTCTTGTCCTAAATTCTAATTTGAAATTTAAGCACAGCATAAAATATTAAGCCACTCCTTAGGGTGGCTTTTTTATGTCCGTAAGGGAATTAGATTGTTATGGTTGCTTCCGCTTACCGGGCAATAATTAGCAGGCTAAAAAAAGCGTTAAGGTTTTTGCGGTACGCTTAAGCTATAAAAAATTTATATTTTCCAGCTGCTTTTAAGCCATGATTTGACTTCCTGGTCTGTGAGGTCAAATTTCACGGGGACAACGGAGGCGTAGCCTTCTTTCAGTACTTCCAGGTCGGTGTCCATCCCTACATCATAATTCACGAACTTGCCGGTCATCCAATAATAATCCTTGCCGCGCGGGTCGATCCTTTTTTCAAAGTTCTCTTTCCACTGCGCCATAGCCTGGCGGGCCACTTTTATGCCTTTAAACTCTTCGGCAGTAACACGCGGGATGTTTACATTCAACAAGAAGTTTTCCGGTAGCCTGGAATTCAGCATACGTTCTGCCACCTCTTTTACCACCTGCTGAGCTACCGAAAAATCGGCTTCCCATTTAAAATCCATCAGGGAAAACCCCGCAGCGGGAATGCCGTCTATCGCTGCTTCCATAGCTGCCGACATCGTTCCGGAATAGATAACATTGATGGACGCATTAGAGCCGTGATTAATCCCGCTCAAGCAAAGGTCGGGTTTGCGCTTCAGTATGATGTCCTGGGCGATCTTAACGCAGTCTACCGGCGTGCCACTGCATTGATAAGCTTCCACTCCTAATTCATGAAAGATATCAACGGGTTCCAGTCGTAGCGTATTACCGATCGTTACGGCATGTCCCATGCCTGACTGCGGGCTGTCCGGAGCTACAACGGTAATCGTTCCTAAATGTTGTACGGCTTCTATCAGGCGCGCAATACCTGGGGCGGTAATGCCGTCATCGTTCACAATGAGTATATTGGGCATTCTGGACATGGCTGCTGTTTGTTTTAAGATGCGCAAGTTTACGAATTTTTACGCGATCCGCCTTCGCAAATTTCTGCTAATTCCTGGCGGACGCGGTGGTATAACCAATCATTTTTATGTGCTCTTATGGTAAATTGCCTAAGTTTGTGGTTTAAAAATAACACCACCTTGTCAGAAGTTAAAAAATTAGCCGGACAAACGATCTGGTACGGTACCAGCGCAGTGGCCGCGAAGATGCTGAACGCGTTGTTGACCCCATTGCTGACTTACTTCCTCGTTAACCCGGGTGAAGTCATCCAATATGGCAGTATTGGCCTGATCTATTCTTATTTCGCATTACTAAATGTAATTTTTACCTATGGGATGGAAACGGCTTATTTCCGGTTTTGCTCCCTGGAAAGGGAAAATACCCGTAATATTTATAATACAGCATTCGGCTCTTTGATCATCAGTACGCTATTGCTTGGTGCTACCATGTATTGCTTCAGGCAGTCCATAGCCGACTTTATCGTGTTGAGCGATCATGTCAATTACATCAACCTGGCGATCGGGATATTGGTTTTTGATACACTGCAGACTATTCCTTTTGCCCGGCTGCGCCAGGAACAGAAGCCGCGAAAGTACGCGTTCATTAAGGTATTTGGTATCTTGATCAATATCCTTGGCGTGTTCTTTTTCCTCGTGATCATGCCTCAACTGGTTGCGATGAGCCCGGAGGGTTTCTGGGCAGGCATCAGTCGTAAGTATGATATTGTCAGCCTCGTATTATTTGCCAATTTGCTGCAAAGTGTGTTTACCTTTTTAGCCTTATTTGCCGAGTGGCGGCAGTTCCGGGTTAAGTTCGAGCCCGGCCTCTGGCAACGTATGTTTCGCTATGCTTCTCCCATGATCTTTATCGGCCTCGCCGGTGTTGCTAATGAAGTGATCGACCGGCAAATGCTGATCTGGTATATTGACAATACAGAAGAATATGCCAAAACGGTACAAAGTATTTATTCCGCAAGTTATAAGGTGTCCATCGTGGTCACTATGTTCATTACTGCATTCCGGATGGCGGCCGAGCCCTTCTTTTTCAGCAGGGCACAGGATAAAAGTGCACCGGATTTGTATGCCAAAGTGATGAAATGGTTCGTGATCACGGTTTGTATTGCCTTTTTAACCACTGCTCTGTTCCTGGAAGATATCTGGATCAATTATTTGGGTAAAGCCTACCATTCCGGCTTGTACATAGTGCCGGTATTACTGTTTGCGAATGTGTTAAGCGGTATTTATTATAATTTATCTACCTGGTATAAGGTGACCAATAAAATGAGGATCGGTGTGGCGATTACCTTCTTCGGTGCTTTGATTACGCTGGCAGGTAATTATTTCTTTATTCCTAAATACGAAATGTAGGCCGCCGCATGGACCACACTGGCTTGTTATGCTTCTATGGTCGTGCTGTGTTATCTGGTGGGGCAAAGGTACTTCACGGTACCTTACCCGGTAAAAAGAATCGCTGTCTACCTGGTTGCGATTATTGCCTTGTACTTTGCACAGCATAATATTGTCGCTGCTTTTCCCGGCTCGGGGTATCTGTTCCTGCGCCTGGCTTCCGGGGCTATGTTGTTCGCCTTATTTGGCTGGTTGGTCCTGCGCCTGGAAAGGTCAGAACTGAAATCCATGCCCGTTATCGGAAAGTTCCTTAAATAGGGCTTGTATTGAATGAAAATGAAGATTATTAAATATTTGGTATTTATAAGCACCGGGTTGTTTAGTGGCCGGGTGGGGTTGATGCAGGCACAAAATGTCTTACCGGAATTTAATGCGCAGAACGCTTATCGGTATATTGAGCAGCAAGTTGCATTCGGGCCCAGAATGCCCAATAGTGAGGCGCAGGAAGCCTGTGCCCGCTACCTGGAACAGTTACTGCAGACTTTTGCAGATACGGTATACCGGCAGGAAACAACTATAAATGCAAAAGACAGGAAAAAATTGCGTTGCATCAACCTGGTCGGCTCTTTTAATCCCTACGCGCAAAGGCGTCTGCTTCTGCTGGCGCATTGGGACAGCAGGCCCTGGGCGGACCGCAACAAAAAGAAGCAACCGGTGCCCGCTGCCAATGACGGCGCCAGCGGGGTGGGAGTACTCCTGGAACTAGCGGCCCTGCTGCAGCAACACAGGATCGACAGTAGTTTAGGTATAGATATTCTTTTTACCGATGTGGAGGATTATGGCAAAGCCAAATGGGGAGCTGCATCTTTTGGTTTAGGAGCACAGTATTGGGCCCGCAATCCGCATGTGCGCGGCTACCAGGCTTTCGGAGGTATACTGCTGGATATGGTGGGCGGTGAGCATGCAAGGTT
>CAXYKQ010000042.1:0-7870 GCA_964277835.1 uncultured Edaphocola sp.
CTGCTGCAGCTTAGGGTCTTTAAAAACTTCTTTCCAGCTTAACCGGGCGATTGAGTTCGTGTCGGTAGCAGACACCCCCCGGTAAAGGCTATCCCAGACATTTTGAGCAACGGGCGGCTGTTCATATTTTTTGGTGACGCCGCAGGAAGCTAAAAACAGCGGTAGGGCTATTGCTCCTATAATTTTATATGATTGATTGAATCTCATTGTTGATAAAGCTTTTACAGGCTATAAATTATTCTGGAGATAAAGCATCGTAGGCCTCATCCCTGTTCTGGCGTTTTACCGTGATCTTTTCCTGCAAATACTGGAAGATGACAAATAAAACCGGGATCACAAAAATACCCAATAGCGTACCGATCAACATACCGCCGATCGCCCCGATACCGATAGAAGAGTTACCGATCGCACCGGCGCCTTTTGAGATGCTCAAAGGCAATAAGCCCAGAATAAAGGCGAAAGAAGTCATCAGGATCGGGCGTAAACGTGCAGTTGCCCCCGAGATTGCCGCCTCTACAAGGCTCATGCCGTGCTTTCTTCGTTCAACCGCGTACTCCACGATCAGGATGGCATTCTTCGCCAGCAAACCGATCAGCATAATCAGCGTGATCTGTAAATAGATATTATTGCTTACATCAAATAAATTGGCAAAAATAAACGTACCGGCAAGCCCCATCGGTAAGGATAACAATACCGCAAACGGTAACATATAGCTTTCATACTGAGCCGCCAGTAGGAAATACACAAAGATCAGGCATAAAGCAAAAATATAGATTGTTTGTCCGCCACTGCTTTGCTCCTCGCGCGTCATACCGGAATACTCATAACCGAAACCAACCGGTAAAGTCTCTTTAGCCACCTCTTCCACTGCACGTAATGCGTCCCCCGAACTGTAGCCCGGGTTAGGTGAGCCGTTGATGTTGATGGACGTAAACAGGTTAAACCGGTTGATTGTTTGTGGACCAAACACCTTCTCCATCGTAATATACTGCGATACCGGCGCCATTAACCCTGCTTTATTGCGCACCATCACATTATTCAGGCTCGCCAGGTCAGCACGGAATTCGGGTTCCGCCTGGTACATTACCCGGTATTGTTTACCGAACTTATTAAAGTTGGAAGCGTATACCCCACCATAATAACCCTGCATCGTCGACATGATGTCATTCACGCTGATCCCTGCTTTCTTAGCCGCAGCCACATCAATATCCATGCGGTATTGCGGGAAGGTGGGGCTGAAAGAAGTCTGTGCGAACTGGATCTCGGGTCTTTGGTTCAATTTAGCCAGGAATTCGCTGTTAACCGCACTCAACCTTTGCAGTCCGGCGCCTAACTGGTCCTGCAGCTGGAACTCAAAACCACCGCTCATCCCAAAACCCTGGATGGTTGGCGGCGCAAAAAACACCACTTTAGCATCTTTAATATTGGCGGTACGGGCAAATAGTTGTTTGATCAGCATCTGTGCACTGCTGTTTTTATCCGGGCGTTGGTCCCAAGCTTTCAACCTGATAATCACCATACCAAAGTTACTTCCCGAACCACTGATCATACTCCGGCCGGAAATACGCAATACGCGTTCGATTTCCGGCATGCCTTCGAGGGATGCCTGTATTTGTTTCAGTACAGACTCGGTGCGCTCCACAGAGCTACCTTCCGGTAAACGAACATCTGTGGTGATAGAACCCATATCCTCGTTAGGTACAAACGCTTTTGGCGTGCTACTCATCAGGTAGGCGAATAAACCGGTAAACAATAAAATACCCAGGATAGCCAACCATTTCTTATTGATGAAGAAGCCTACGGCCTTTTTATATTTATTAGTCGTTGTTTCAAAAGCAGTATTGAACGCGCCGTAAAAACGTTGCAAAAGATTTTTCTTTTTTCCTTCGTGGTGTTCATGAGGCTTCAGGATAATGGCACACAAAGCCGGGCTAAGCGTCAGGGCGTTCACCGCGGATAAGATGATGGATACCGCAAGCGTTAAACCAAATTGTTTATAGAATACCCCTGCAGAACCCTGGATGAAACTCACCGGGATAAACACCGCAGACATGACTAAAGTGATGCTGATGATCGCACTGCTGATCTCGCTCATCGCGCTGATGGAAGCTTTCCTTGGGTTCCGCTCACCACCTTCCATTTTCGCATGCACCGCTTCCACAACCACGATGGCATCATCCACCACGATACCCACCGCCAATACCAGGGCGAACAAGGTCAATAAATTGATGGTAAAACCGAATAATTGCAGGAAGAAAAACGTACCTACGATCGCTACCGGAACCGAGATCGCCGGGATCAGGGTAGAACGCCAATCCTGTAGGAATACAAATACTACGATGAATACCAGGATGAACGCTTCAATTAAAGTATGGATCACTTTCGAGATAGAAGCATCCAGGAAGTCGTTCGCATTGGTGATCGTAAAATAACTCACCCCGTCCGGGAAGTTCTTAGAAGCTTTTTCCAAAACCGCTAATGAACCGTTGATCACCTCCTGGGCATTCGAACCGGAAGTCTGGGAGATAGCCACACCCGAACTCGGGAAGCCATCCGTATAGGAAGAACCGTTATAAGCCTGGGTACCTAATTCGATACGGGCAATATCTTTCAGGCGCAAAATCTGGCCGTCATCCGTAGTTTTTACTACGATATCGCTGAATTCCTGCTCATCCTGTAGGCGGCCTTTATATTTTAAGGTATATTGGAAAGACTGGTCGGCATTTTCTCCCAACTGACCCGGAGCTGCCTCGATATTCTGCTCGGCCAGCACCGCGTTGATATCTGAAGGAACCAACCCGTAGCTCGCCATTACGTCGGGTTTTAACCAGATACGCATGGAATAATCTTTAGAGCCGAATACCATGGCTTCCCCCACACCATTTACCCTTTTAATCTGCGGAAGGATATTGATGTTAAGGTAGTTTTGCAGGAATGACTGGTCGTAAGCCGGGTTCTTACTGGTTAAGGCAAAGATCATTACGTTACTGCTCTGGCGCTTTGCCGTGGTCACACCGGCACGGGTAACTTCCTGCGGCAGCAAACTGGTGGCGCGGGCCACACGGTTCTGCACATTTACCGCAGCAAGGTCAGGGTTGGTACCCAATTTAAAATAAATATTAATGTTGGCTGTACCATCGTTACCGGCAGTAGAAGTCATATAGGTCATGTCCTCCACACCATTGATCTGCTCTTCCAGAGGGATCACCACACTGTTCAAAACCACCTCGGCACTGGCCCCCTGGTAACTCGCCTGCACACTTACGGTCGGAGGTGCGATCTCCGGGTATTGAGATACGGGCAGGGTGACGAGCCCCAGGATACCCAATATCACTATGATAATTGAAATCACTGTAGATAATACAGGACGTTCAATAAATTTTTTAAACATGTTCTGGAATTAAAATGATCCTATAATCTTATTTCTTTTCAAACCCTTTCATAGCACTGTCTGCCGGGATCAGCGTTGGTTTGATCGGTGTCCCTTCTGTAAGCAGGCCAATACCTTCTACGATCAGTTGGTCGGTTTCTTTTAATCCTTCGTCTACAACGAAATACCTGCCACCCGGTACCTCCCGTACTTTGATCGGTACTGCTTTTACCTTATTACTGTCTGCCACGATATAAGCCAGCCGTTTGTCCTGCAGCTCGGTAGTTGCCTTTTGCGGGATGATGATGGCATTATCTACGTAAGTGGGAATGCGCACCACGGCACTACTTCCGGAACGTAATAATTTCTGCTCGTTCGGGAAAGTCGCACGTACATTAAAGGAGCCCGTTTGGGAGTTCACCTGCCCGCTGATCGATTCCAGTTTACCTTTTTGCGGGTATTCCTCCGAGTTGGATAACAAGAGGGTTACCGCGGGCATTTGTTTCAGCTTCTGCTCTATGGTAGCGCCGGGTGTGTTGATGAAAAACGCCAGTTGTTGTTTTTCATTCATCGAAAAATAAGCATAAACTTTAGAGATATCCGATACGGTGGTCAGGGGCAGGGCAGCAGCATTGACATAACTTCCTACCCGGTAAGGTATCGTTCCTACAAAACCGTTAACCGGGCTGGTAACGGTAGTATAGCCCTGGTTGATCTTTGAATTATTGTAGACCGCTCTCGCCTGGGCAAGGGCGGCTTCCTGCGCTTTCAGGTTCAGTTGTGCGCTTTCGTACTCGTAAGGACTGATGATATCCTGGTCAACGAGCGGTTTCGTTTTCTTTACCTGGAGTTTCGCACTCGCTACAGCCGCTTCTGCGCTGGCGATAGCGGCACGGGTATTGTTGACGTCCTGGGCAAACTGGGGATTGTTGATCGTGAACAATACCTGGCCCGCACGTACCGGCTGGCCTTCGTCCACCATTACCTTCTCGATATAGCCATCTATTTTCGGGCGTATATCAATATCTTGTATCCCCTGAAGGGTGGCCGGGTAGTCTGCAAATAAAGTTACCGACTGGCGGTCCAGTTGAATGACATTATAAGACTTCACCTGGTTGGCTTTGGCCTGCGCTTCTTTATCGGCATCGCCACCTTTACAAGCCACGAAAAAGGCAGTACTGCCCAGTAAGCCAGAAATGATCAACCCGCCCCTGATTAGTTTATATAGACTCATTTAGAAAAAATTTATTGTTGTTGTGTGTGTTGAAATATTAATTTTAAAATGACTTCCTTACGGCTGGCATACAGCTCATCCATTTCCTGCTGTGGCACATCGAATATCTGCTCGTAATAAGGACGCATGATGATCGGGTAAGACAACAAAGCAAAGATGTTGATGTAAAAATTCAAAGGATTCATTACCGGTATCTTACCTTCTCTCATCTCCTGCTCAATTTCTTCGAAAAAGGTAGCCAGTTCAGGAAAATGATACTTTTTCATCCTTTCAGTCTTATTAGCACCCACGGTATTAATTTCATTAATCAGAAATATATTAAAGTGTGGGTACTCCTTAATGAAATCAGAACAATGCCCGATCAATGCAGCAACTTTCTCGTACACACTCTTTTGTCCACTTACAGCAGTTTGCAAAAGTGTTTTGAACGTGAACCTCAATTCTTCAAATACCAAATCAAACAGCTTCTGTTTGGAACCGAAATAATAGTTGACCAGGGTACGCTTGACGCCGGCATAATCCGCGATCTCCTGCGTAGACGCATTCAATTTACCGTTATTGAAAAAAAGAGCTTTTGAACGAGACTTAATGAGCTCCTCAGTTTTATTATCCTTCACAATTTTTGACAAAAATGTCAACAAAGGTAATTCAATAATTGAGCTCCAAGCAAATAGAAAGAATTTATTTAACGATTTTTTGACGCCATAAGCGCTTTAACAATTACTATGTCTGGATATAGTCAAATCTGCGCCTGCAGTGCGACAGACCCTCTACGCTTTCCCATACTTTAAGTACTTTGCAAGCAAAAATCAATAAAGATGGAGCAGCAGTTTTCAGAAGCGCAGTTAAAAAGCCTGGCCGCACAATTAAGATGCCCGGAAGGAGAGATGGGTATTGCCACAGGTTTGACTATGAATACAGGCAACCAGGCCATGATCGCTGAAACCCTAAATTTACTGCAACTGCGGCCAGGTACGAAGGTGCTCGAACTCGGTCCGGGAAACGCACAACATGTGTCCGCTTTATCAGAACAATACCAGATCAGCACTTATCATGGCTTGGAAATATCACAGACCATGTGCGGGCAGGCAATCGCTTTAAACAAACATTTAGCTCCCTCTGCGTTCGGATTTTCCTGTTACAATGGCCTGCAGATTCCTTTTGCCAATGCAAGCTTTGATACGGTGTTTACCATAAATACGATTTACTTCTGGGAACAGCCGCAACAGTTATTAGCAGAAATAGCAAGAGTTCTGAAGCCGGGCGGCAAGTTGCTGCTCACCTTTGCTCAAGCGGCTTTTATGCAACAGTTACCTTTCGTACAATACGGATTCACGCTTTACGATACGGAAAAAGTCATAGCATTACTCAAAGATATTGATCTGGAAATCGAAAAGGAATGGCATAAAAAGGATATCGTCATCAGTAAGATCGGTACAAAAGTAGAGCGGGAATACACTGTATTAAAGTTGAGGCGATACGGCACCCAGGAAGCTTAAAGCCGCCCAGGCCATCATTCCCGCGCCGGTGACCAAAGCAGATTCATCAATGTCAAAATGAGGATGATGCACGGGGACCATATATTCCTTATTATCCTTATTGGTACCTAAACGGAAAAAACAACCGGGTATTTCCCGGGTATAAAAGCTGAAATCTTCAGCCGTCATCCGCATATCCAGTGGTTTTATATATTCAGCGCCCAAATAGCTTTCTGCATAAGCCCTAACAACTGCAGTCAGTTCCTCGTCATTATATAAACAAGGGTAACCGGGTGGACTGTTGATCTCGGCAGTTGCGCCCCAGGCAGCACAATTATGGTTGACGACCTCATGAACCAGGCGTACCGCCTCCTTTCTCCAGGACTCATCAAAGGTGCGCAAGGTGCCTTTTAGGGTAACTTCCTCCGGGATCACATTAGTAACGTGTCCGCCATTGATATGACCGAAAGATAAAACGGTAGGCGTCAGCGGGTGACTGCGCCGGGACACGATCTGCTGCAGCTGAACAATAATATTCGCGGCGATCACGATCGGGTCTATCGTACTTTGGGGCAGGGCGGCATGTCCTCCCTTTCCTTTAATAGTAATATGGATTTCATCAGCGCTTGCCATGTATTGGCCAGAACGGAAACCGAGATAACCGGAAGGTAATTCCGGGAAAACATGCAAACCGATAATGGCGTCGGGTACCGGGTCTTTTAAGGCCCCGGCGGCAATCATCAAGCTGGCGCCGCCGGGACTTTGTTCCTCTCCGGGCTGGAAAATAAGTTTAACGGTTCCTTTGATGGCCGATCTGTGCTGCCACAAAATTTCCGCCGCACCCAAAAGGCAGGTCGTATGTACATCATGGCCGCAGGCATGCATTACCCCTTCATGAAGGCTTTTATAGGGTACTTCATTTTGTTCCGTGATAGGAAGCGCATCCATATCGGCGCGCAACGCGATACATTTGCCGCTTTCAGGACCTGCTATGAGCGCCACAATGCCGGTGCCTGCTACACCTTTTTGATAAGGAATACCGAGTTCGTCCAATTGTGCGGCCACATAATTCATAGTTTGCACTTCTTGAAAAGACAATTCAGGGTGACGGTGTAAATGATGCCGGATCGTTTCCATTTTAGGAAGCAAAGCACGGGCATGACTTTGTATAGCTGCGCGCATGAAAATAGATTATTTTTTATCGGGAAGTGTCTGCAATAGCTTCACTCGCACCTGTATCGGGCGTTTCTGCACCGCCTGAAGGTATTTTTGGCGGAATTTTATTGTTGATTAATGAAGGAACGACCATAGAGGTATAGGTTTTACCCAGGTACCGGTATAATTCCAATGCTTCCTGCCGGGATTTAAAATCACCAACTTTAACTTTATAGTAGGGCACCTCATAACTGATATAGGAACGAATAGAGGGAAACCGCTTCATGAAGCTGATTTTCGTAGCTTTCGCCACTTGCCGGTCGGGACCGCTATAAATCTGTATACGGTAACCCTTGGTCACACTGGATACCTTCCGCTTGATGAGCACCGTTTCCGGCTCACCACTATTTTCATCATCTATAAAATTTGATCCGCTGGCAGGAGGTTGTTGCGGCGGCTGTGCCAAAACAGTTCCCGAAAATAAGGTGGCTAAGATCACCAGGATTAAAAACGCGTTTCTGATCATGTTGCGCTCGGTTTAGCTTTTAAAAATTTCATCATACACCGGGACAAAGGCAAATCTACGATTTTTTCGCCTCTCTTATTAGCTGAACGCCGGAAGAGGTACCTATT